>JACDBO010000167.1 GCA_013694885.1 Chloroflexia bacterium
ATGCGGAATCCATCGACGCCCAACTGGAGCCAGAGGCCGAGGACGCGGCGGAACTCCTCGCGCACGGCGGGGTTGACGAAGTTGAGGTCCGGCTGGAACTCGTAGAAGTGGTGGAGGTACCAGGCGCCGGCCTGCTCGTCGCGCGTCCAGATCCCCTGTTGCTCGCCGGGGAAGACGACCTGGGCGCTGGTGTCGCCGGGGTCATCCTCGCGCCAGACGTAGTAGTCGCGATACGGCGAGGCCGGGTCTTGCCGCGCCGCCTGGAACCAGGGGTGTTGATCCGACGAGTGGTTCGGCACGAGGTCGATGATGACGTGCAAGCCGCGCTCGCGGGCCTCGACCATGAACTCCGCGAAGTCGGCCATCGTGCCGAGCCGCGGGTCGACCGCACCGTAGTCGGCAACATCGTAGCCGTCGTCGCCGCCCGGCGTCGGGTAGAAGGGCATCAGCCAGAGGCAGGTGACGCCCAGACCCGACAGGTAGTCGAGCCGCCGCGTCAGCCCCTTGAAGTCGCCCACGCCGTCGCCGTCGGAGTCGGCGTAGGTCTCGACATCGAGGCAGTAGAGGATCGCGTTTTCATACCACTGGTCACTCAAACCCACGTCGTTTGCTCCCTTTATCGCCCGGCCGGCCAGGTGCCCATCACCTGCCGCAGGATCGCGAACTCGCCGGTGTGGTAGGCGTTGTGGTCGGCGACCAGCAGCGCCTCGCGCAGCAGCGTCTGCCCGTCACCGTTCGGCAGCGGCGCGTGGAGGTCCTGCTCCCGGTCAGCAACCAGCGCCTGCATCGCTTCCAGGTCGTCGCGGAAACCGCGGAGCGTCTCCTCCCAGTCGCCGGGCGCCGCCTCGGTCGCCGGGTGCGGCCAGTAGTCGTCCGGCCATGTCCCATGCGTGTACGCGGCCGCCGTCGTGAAGGCGAGGATGTCGCGCTGGGTGAAGCGCATGTGTTCGAGCAAGTGCCACGGCGAGTAGGGCACGTTCGGCGGCCGCTCGTTGATCCGGTCAGTTGGAAAGTCGGCCACCGCCTCATCGAAACTCATGTGCGCGTTGCCGCCGCGCAACAGCGCCAGTACCTGCTCGCGCAGGGCGCCATCGTTCATCGTGATTCCCCTTCCATCGATTGTGATCCGTCTCACATCGGCGAGACAGACCGCGCAGAAGGGTTCCGTTACAAGATCAGGGCCACCGCCAAGCCAATCACATGTCCGCCGCAATCCCGTCCAGGGCGGTCCGCAGCGCGGTCGGCTGGTCGGTGGTGAAGCCGTCGACGCCCCAGGCGAGGAGGCGGTGCAGCGTCTCCTCGTCGTTGCAGGGCCAACCGAAGACACCGAGACCCGCCGTGTGGCAGGCCGCGACCATCTCCGCCGAGCCGCCGCGGGAGGAGACGTGCGCCGAGCGGCAGCCGAGACGCAGCGCCGTCTCCAGAAAGTCCGGGCCGTCCCAGGCGCCGATGTAGCCACGCGTCTGGCCTGGCGCATGGTGCTGCACCAATTCCAACGCCACCGGCTCGAACGAGGTCACGATCACGCGATCGGTGAGGCCCCGCTCGCCGAGCAGCCGGAGGACAGCGGGCACGACGCGTTCCAGCCGCGCCGGTTCGTCCCGCTTGATCTCGACCAGCAGGGTTTCGAGGCCGCCGACGATATCCAGCACCTGAGCCAGCGTCGGCACGCCACACGGCTCCGGCCAGTCCGGGACGCTGGCGCGGGCATCGAGCGCGGCCAGCTCGGCGGCGGTGAAGTCCGCGACCGGCCCGCTGCCGTTCGTCGTGCGGTCGACCGTCGCGTCGTGGATGACGACGAGCTCTCCATCGCGGCTGAGGTGCACGTCGAACTCGACGGCGGTGAGGCCGAGCCGCTTGGCGTAGGCGAAACCGCTCAGCGTGTTCTCCGGCGCCTCCCCACGCGCGCCGCGGTGGCCGGTAAGGCGGATCGATGGCACTGATGCTCCCTTCACTCTTTGGGCGGCGGGCAGTGACATTGGCCATCTGCTCGATGCGCTTCGCGTTGGTCGCTGAGCAGGGCAGACACACGGGTCTGCCCCTACATTACTGGTCGGCACCACTGGTAGCCCAGCCCAGATCCTTCCAGATCGGCTCTGGGAGGAGTTGGTCGATGCGCGTTAGCACGTAGGTCGGGTGGGTCTCGACAGGTGCGGCGCGGAGCAGCTCGGGGGTCGTCTCGCCGGTGAGGACGAGGGCGGACGGCATGCCGGCGGCGCGGGCCATCGCGATGTCGGTCGTCAGGCGGTCGCCGACCATCACGCATTCGCTCGCCGGGAGGTCGAGCTTGGCGAGGGCCGCGTCAAGCATGAACGGGTCCGGCTTGCCGACGTTCTGGATGCAACGGGCGCCGGTGCAAGCCTCGATGGCGGCGACGATCGCGGCGGCGTCCGGCTCGCCGCGGCCACCGGGGAAGGGGCAGTAGCGGTCGGGGTTGGTGGTGACCAGGATGGCGCGATTGTGGAACCAGATCGCGTCGAAGGCGATTTGCAGCTTGCGGTAATCGAAGGTGCGGTCGTAACTCGCGATCACGATATCGATCTCGCCCGGCTCGTCCGACACGCGGATGCCGGCGGCGGCGAGCGCGCGCCGCAGCGGCGCCTCGCTGACCGGGAAGACGGTCGCGCCGGGGTGGTGACGCAGCAGCCAGCGGACCATCGTCTCGACCGTGGTCAGCACGCCCTCGGGCGCGGTCGGGATGCCGAGTGCGGAGAGCTTGGCGGCGTAGGCGGCGGCGTCCTTGGTCGGGTTGTTGGACAAGAAGAGGATCCGCCGGTCACGCTCACGCAGGGCGGCGATCAGTCGCGCCGCGCCGGGCAGCAACGCCTCGCCGAGGTAGACCGTGCCGTCCAGGTCGAAGATGTAGCCGGCGTAGAGCCGTTCGGGGCGTGTCATTGACAAGAGGATAGAGGACAGAGGGCCGAAAATGGTAGATTATTAACGGAATGTGTTGTCGGAGCGTGTTCGGGCGAGTGGATGAACCGCGGAGGCCGGTCCCCTCTATCCCCTAACCCCTATCCCCTATCC
>JACDBO010000201.1 GCA_013694885.1 Chloroflexia bacterium
GGATAGAGGCCGCCAAGAGCGCGGGTCGCCGGTCGAACAGGCGGCGGCAGAGCAGCCAGGTGAAGAGGACCGCGAGCGTGCCGAAGAGGGCGCTGAGCGTGCGAACGCCAGCGACGGAGTCGCCGAAGAGCCACATTGCGCCAGCTTGAAAGTAGAAGAACAGATTCGGATGGTCGAACCACCCGGTGCCGAATGGATTGACGCGGTTTCCATCGAGGATCGTAACCGCCGACATCGCCATCGCCGCCCCATCGGCATCGACGATAGCGGGGTAGCGGTCGAGCGCGACGGTTCGCATCACGAGTGCGGCGACCGTGATCGCGCCCGCGACGGCCCAATCGAGCCGATGCCGCGTGGCCGCCGCCAGGGCCGTCGCGGGCCACGTTCGCCAACTCACCGGTCGAGCGGCGGCGAGCAGGGCCAAGACCAGACTCAGCAGCCAGACCGCGACGATGTCCGCGTAGCCTTCGTCTGGCTGCCGATCGCGCATCGCGGACCAGACGAGCCACCCACACAGCGCGGCTCCGACCAGGAACCACGGCCGGGCAGCCTCCAGCGCGCTCGTGGTTATCGGAGGCGAACTCAGTGATGCCGACGCGCCTGACGGAGCCGGCGTCGCGACCCAGTCGAGCGCGATGAAGAGGGCGAAACCGGTGAGATAGGCGCCGACGGTGAGCGGCGAAAGCGTAGGCTCTGTCATTTGCCATTGGCCGGCGACCACGAGCCCGAGTGCGGCGCCGAGCACACCCAGGGCCACGCGGCGTCGTTCGGCCAGCAACATCACGGCCGAGCGACCGCGCAGTCGCTCCTCCATTGCCGGCAGTGCATGCCCAACCCGTCGGAAACCTCTTACGGCAAGGCGCGGTACGTCTCCGTAGTTGAGACAACCGAAGATGACGGCAACGGTCAGGAGCAGCACGATGCCGCCACCGCCGAGACGGGGCACGACGATGAGGGCGAGGACTATCCCGATTGCCAGGGCCAGGACGGCCGGCATTCCGAGGGCAATCTCGATGCCTCGCCGGTCAGCGTCGATCTCCCGCGCGGCGATCGGCTCGTCCCCCACCGTCGGGGCGGCGCTGCGGCTCATCTCCGGCTCTCGCTCCTTCGCGGTCGCGACCGTTCGGGTCAGACCACGGCCCCGTCGTAGCGGTAGATCGTGACGCCATCGGCGCGATAGACGACCTCGACCATTCCGCGCGCCGCCGCATCCTCGTATTTCGCGAGTGCGTCGTCGTCGTAGTAGGCGCGCTCCAGGTCGCCGATGTAGATGTACTGGACGTGGTAGGTGTCCAGCAGCGGTTGGATTGCCTCGAAACTCCCCGCCTCACCGAGCATCCGTTGCACATCCTGCCGGCGCACGTCGAGCATCGTCGGGTAGCCGCCGCGCTGCTGTTGCTGGTGGTAGTCCCAGCCGAGCACCGTCGGCAGTCCTGTATAGATACTGACGCGCGACCCCCACCGATAATCCGGAATCGCCGCCTCCAGGACCACCGGCGACCCCTGCACGTTCTGGAGCATCCAGTCGATGCCGGCCCGGTCTCCCTCCAGTGAGAATTGCGCCGCCGGTCGCCCCTCGGGTCCCTCGGTGCGGACCGCCGCTTTCATGAACGCCATGCCGTCGAGCGTCGGCGGGAGGTCGTTGAAGCGGTCGCCAAGGCGCACCGGCACCGCGAGAGCCGGGTAGACCAGAGCGCCAGCGACCAGCACCACACCGATACCGGACCAGACCCGCCAGAACCGGAGTCGATCATGCCACCGCTCGCCGATCCGCCCGAAGGCGATCACCGCCCCGGCGCCCGCCGCGACCCCGAGCAGCATCCAGACCTGAAGGTAGAACTTGAATACCGTGTTCATGCGCCCGGCATCGCCGCCGACGGCGACGATATCGACCGCGAGGCTGATCCCCATCGCCAAGGCCACGAGCGCGGCGATGAAGACGGCCGCCGCATCGTCACGCCGCCGCCAAGCGACGCTCACGGCCAACACGAACAATCCGACCAGGAGCCAGCGGAGCGAACCGGTCAAGAGCGCCAGCAACGCGCCGCTCCCGAGGATCGCCGCCACCGGTTTGAAACCGAGATCGACCGCTCGTTCGCCCAGCGTCAGATGCCCGTGAATATTCCGCTGTCCATGCTCGACCTGATCGGCGCGCCACGCCAACCCGACCGGCCAGACCACTACCAACCGAGCCAGCCGCGTCCGGCCACGGAACAGCTCGGCGACGAGGTAGGTCGCGACGAAGAAGAGGAGAACCCCATAGATGACCAGGTACTCGTCGACGCGCGTCCGGCCACCGGCGGGGACGAGATCGACGGCCAAGCCCTCGTAGCGCCGGAGCCAGGGCCAGAACAGCAGCCGGCTGAAGCCAACGATCGCCACGCCGCCGATGACGAGCCGGCGGGCGACGGGGAACGTCAGCGTCCACCCAGTCCGCCGGAACTCGGCGCCCGCGAAGCCGCCGAGCATCACCAGCAGATAGGCCGGGTAGTCCCAGCTGTTGGTGGCGAGCAGCGTGCCCGCCAGCAGCCCCGACACCCCGATCAGCGCGATGGCCTCCGGGTCGCTTGACCGAAAGTGTTGCCACCGCGTGGATCGGCTTGGCATGGCGTCGTGCGGCAGAGAATCTCGCTGGAACCACGTCAGCGCGACAAGGAGTGCCGCAACGGTGAACGGCAACGCCATGAGGTGCGGATGGAGGTCGGCGAACAAGAACGTGAAGGCCGGGAACTCTGTGATCGTCCCCTCGATCACCCGCGACGATGGCCAATAGCCATCGTCGGGAAGCGAGACGCGACCGGTCACCACGCTCCACAACCCGGCCAGCAGCGTGGCCGGTCCACCGGCATCGGCCAGGAGCCTCCGCAAACCTTGCGCGGGCATGCCCCACTCTCCGCGGCCGGCGCGCATCACCAGGTCCAGGTTCCCCAGGATCAGCGTGAGCAGCGGTCCCGCCAGCGCCGCGGTTATCGGCGCCCAAGGAGAGCGCCATCGCGGGTGCCACCGGCTGGCGGTGAGGATGCTGGCCGTCAGCGCCCAC
Organism: Chloroflexia bacterium; assembly: GCA_013694885.1. GTDB lineage: Bacteria > Chloroflexota > Chloroflexia > Thermomicrobiales > UBA6265 > JACDBO01. The sequence goes on from JACDBO010000201.1 coordinate 3,041, forward strand.
ACGTTGAGCGTGGTGAGGGCGAAAATCGTCGGCACCGCCAGATTGAAGGCGACGGCCGGCAGGATGCCGGTCAACCGAATCAAGCCCGCGATGACGACATAGCCGAAGTAGTAGTAGTTCATGACGCCGCCCGCGAACCAGGGGTCATACGGCGGGAACCAGACGGTGCGCACCACCGCATTCAGATAGGCGACCTCCATTGGCTTCTCGCCGCCGCGCTCTGGGTGCCACAGGTCCGGGTTCTGGGCGCGCAGCCACACAAACCCGAGAAACGCGATGAGAAAGAGGGCTTCGCCGGCGATGATCCAGCGCCAACGCCGCCGAAGATCGGCCCACAACGCAAGGCGCCGCGACCACGTCATGGCAACCGAGAGTCCAGCCGTGGCGAGCACCCCGAGGCCCACGGCGTCCGGTCCGAACGGAACGAGATGTAGACTCGGCAGCAGCCAGGCGACATAAGAAACGAGGAGCAGACCGAGCGTCTTCGCAAGGGCATACCCACGATCGGGCAGTGCCCCGCACATCCGCCAGCAGAGAGGGATCGCCGCCAGCGACATGAGCTGGATCGCCAGGTACCACACCAGCACCGGGACGCTGTTCGCGAGACCGTCCGCGTCGAACATCCGGCGCCAGGTGCCGCTGGCCTGCTGCTCGGCACGTGCGTCGTCGTCCAAGAGCAGCAAGCCGTTGTTGGCCTGCGCGGGCAGGATCGGCACGGGGCCAGCTGAGAGCGCGAGCTGGAGCCGGGTCTCGATGGCGTGCCGCGAATAGCCCCCGGTCTTCTTGAAGATCAACACCTTGGGATGGTCGTAGACGCTGAACGACTCTTCGGCGCCATCGTCGACTAACTCGATCCCGAAAAGACGAGGGTACGAGGTGAACGAGCGGACCTCCGTGAAGCCGAGCTCGCCAGCGAACAGCATCTCGTAGTAGGCGGTCGTCATCGGGTAGCGTTCCGGCAATCGCGGAATCGACTCGTACAACCGGTTGCTCGACAGGACGAGGTAATCGGCCTGGTCGAGCCGCGCCAGCAACATCTCCAGCTTGTCTGGAGCGTCCGCGTTGTAGAGCTCCAGCTGGACGCCCTGGTAGAGGGCGTGATCGTGTCCCGCCAGCGGCACCGGCAATCCATCGTCCCAGTGCTCGGTCGCGATCACCGCGCCGACCGGCAAGTTTTCATAGATCCAGCGCGAGGCTTCGACGCGGGTCACCGGCTGCGTATAGATCGTGGTGAAGGCAAACGCATAGAGCGCGGTGAGGACGACGACGATGACGGCGGGAACGGCGACGAGCCTGGGTCGGCGACGAACCATCGCGCCGGCGCGGCCACCGAGGCGGCGTTCCCCGAAACTCAGCAGCAGTCCCGCCGCGAGGACGACCAGGAACGGATAGGCCGGCAACAGATAGCGCATCGCCTTGACGAACGATGTCCCGTAGTAGAGCAGATGGAATGCCGGCCACCCGATCAGGAACAGGTGCGCGATCGACGGACAGCGGCGCGATCTCGCCAAACGGTACGCGCCAATGAGCAGCGCGATCAGCGCGGTAAGACCCAGTGGCAGCCCCATTCCCCACAGCACGAGGTGTCGCAGGCTGAAGAGCAGCGGGGTGCGGTCCGCCCACTGGTGGCTCGGTGGCAGGTCGATCAAACCCGCCTGGGCATCGCGCCAGTAGCGCAAGTCGGCCAGCCAGCGGGCATCGAGGTTGAAGGTGAACAGCCCCGGCTCGAAGGCGTAGGGCTGGCCGGTCTTGAATGTCCAGAGCGCGCCAACGAGGGCCAGGCCGACGCCAAGTCCGGTCGGGAGTCGTCGTCCGTTGGCGCCACGTTGACCCAGCAGCGCCGCGCGTAGCCCGTGTCGCCGCCAGCACTCCAGCGCCGGCAGGGCGAGGACAATCAGGATCGGCAGCGCGCTGACTTTGCTTGCCACCGCCAGTCCGGCGGCGACTCCGGCGAGGAGGTAGGCCCACCAGCGTCCGCGTGCGGAGGCGAGCAGCGCGAAGTGGAAGGCGGCGATGCAACCGGTCGTCGCAAAGGCATCGACGGTAAAGAAGTGGGCCGCCTGGATGTGCAACACCGTCAGCGACATCAGCAGGGCCGCGAGCAGCCCCACCGACGTGCTGAAGAGGCGCCGCCCGACCAGAAAGACGAAGACGACGGTCAGCAGATCGCAGAGCGTGGCGAGCACCCGCCCGACGAGGTGGAGGTTGCCGTACACCTCGTTGCCGGTGAGGTCGCCGATCGCTTTGGTTAGAAAGAGCGGGAATGTGCCGTAGACGTAGGAGCCGAAATCCCGGTTGTAGGGATTGAGAGGGGAGGTGTCGCTGTTGAAATACTGACCGATGCTCCCCGGCCATGAGATCGCGTCGGCGACCATCGTCATGAACCGCTCGTCCGGGTGCAGATAGAGGTTGAGTCCCCAGTTGATCCCGATCAACCGCAGGGCACCAGCGAAAAGCACGATGGCGGTCATTAGCGCATTGGCCCGGTGCCGATCGAGCAGGGCGAGCACCGCCGCGTACCTGCCCACACCCAACTCGGCTCGCCTGGTTGCGTTGACCGTCGCCGGAGCGGACATGCTGGGTCAATCCTGCCTCGACGCGGCTGGGCGCGCCGTGAACGCCGGTTCGCTGGGAGGACCGTCGCACTGAACTCTGCCGCATTATGCCCCATGCTGGCGGCACGGCTCAGGTCGGTCGGCGAGCCCGCACCGCCAGCGCCACGAATGTTTGCTTGCGGCGGGCCAGATCGGGCGCATCGTTGCGCCGGTCGAGCGCGTTGAGCAGGCGAGCGGCCAGCGCCACGAGGGTGGGGCGCTCCGGCGCGGGGTTTCCATACCGATCACCGGCGCGGGCAAACGCTGAGGGAAGCCGGCCGCTCAAGAGCAGCGGCTTGAGTAACCCGTAGAGCACCAGGTGCGCGAAAGGCGGGCAGAAGTGGGTCAAGGGGCGTCGCTCCTCGACTACGAACCCGGCGTTTTCGAGGAGCGTACAGAGCGTGGCCATCGTGTAGAGGCGGCGATGGCCGTACCAGATGCCGGAGAACACCCGCTCACCCCCGATGTGGCGACCGGTTGCTCGTTCAAGTAGGAAGTTGATCGGGTCCCAGGCGAAGGGATAGTCGGCACTCGGCACCGTGACCACGAGAACCCCGCCGGGCTGGAGCACCCGGTAGAGCTCGGCGGCGGCCCCGGCGTCGTCTACGAGGTGTTCGAGTACCTCGGAGCAGATAATCCCCGAGAAGTGGCCGTCCGCGAACGGTAAGGTCTCGGCGCTGCCTTGCACGTAGGTGAGACGCGGCCGCTCCCCGAGCCGGTTCTGGGCGACGAGCAACCGCTCCCGTTCCGGGTCGATGCCGACGATCGACGCCTTCGAGAGCTCGCTGAGCAGTCGCAGGTAGAAGCCATAGCCGGTGCCGCAGTCGAGGATGAGGTCGCCCGGTCCGGCGTCGAGAAACTCGACCACCGTCTCACAGCGTCGCCGAAACGCGAGGTCCGCCTCGAACGGCATGAGTTCGCGGACCGCCGCTCGCGCCGCCGCGGTCCGCGTCTGTTCCGATTCCACCGAATTCACCGGCCATCTTTGTCGAGCTTGAACGCTGGAGCGCTCTCCCTCTGGCTCGCTCGATACCGGGCGCGCACACCGGTGGAACTAACCGCTCCGCACAGCGTCCCGATACTCCGGATCACGGTTGGATACGACCTACCGCTGGCGCCATCGATGGGCACAGCGCGCCGGCTCCATCCGGGCCGAGGCCTACCGCGTCGCCGAGGCATCTGTCCGCGTCCGATCGGCCGACTGCCCGGTGTGAGCTCCGGCGTCCGGTCTAGATGAACACGATGATTAGGATGATGATAATGACCAGCAGCACCACGCCGCCGATCTTGATGTTGTTCCTGCCGCCCCGTTCCATGGCATAGCCTCCCATGTTGCAACTGTTCGCCTGGTGGACTCGGACGTATTATCCCCTACCGGCTTGTTTCGCGAAAGTCCCGGCAGCCCTGGCACGGATGGGCACGTCCGATACGACACACGCTACCTGAAGCGCTCGCCCGCCGGCTCGCTCGCGATCGGGTCGCCCCGGTAGAGGCGCTCGTAGGCGTCGACGGTGGTGTCCATGCTGAAGCGGTGTTCGATCTCGTCGCGTGGGCGCGTATAAGTGGCGCGGTTCCGCACCACCTCGATGATCGCCGCGGCGAGGGCCGGGACATCGCGCGGCGGCGTGATCCGCCCCATCCCGGTGACGGTGATCGGCTCGCGCACACCGGGGAGGTCGCTGGCGACGACCGGGGTGCCGCAGAGCATCGCTTCCACTTGGACGAGTCCAAACGTCTCGGTGTAGTTGGTGCTCGGCAGGACGAGCACGTTGCACGCGGCGTAGAAATCGACCAGCTCCTGACCGCGCACCACGCCGAGGAGCCGCACATGGTCGCGGTGCGCGTCCAGGAGCGGTCTGGATCGTTGGTAGAGCGAGTCACCAACGACGTTTTGGTACTCGCCGGCAAAGACGTAGGTCGCGGTCGGGAAGGCGTCAAGCATCAGCGGCACCGTGCGCAACAGGTCGTCGCACCCCTTCTCCTCGGCGAATCGGCCCGCGAACCCGATCACGGGGCCGTCGCCGAGCGCGTGGCGAGTGCGAAAGGACGCGCGGCCGGTGTCGCTGGGCAGCGGCATCTCGATCGGCGGGTAGATGACGCTCATTTTGGCGCGCAACCGGCGCATGGTCGGGGAGACGGCGGCCCGGTCGGCCGTGTAGGTGACCACCCGGTCGGCGAGTTTGCCGCCGCCGAGCCCGCTCACGAAGACGCCTCGCTCGGCGAGCCGGTTGAACCATCCATAGGGAAAGACGAGGTCGGTGTGGTGGGTCAGGATCAACCTGGTCCGCGTGGCCCTGGCGATCAGGGCCAACGGCGCGGCTTCCAGCAGCGGTAGATGGAGATGGACGACGTCGTGCTCGCGCATCAACCGGGCGGCGGTCGGCAGAAACCCAGGCATTACGACCCCGCGGCTGACCCCGAAGGCCACCGGCACGCGCACCTCCCGCACGCCCTCGACCCGCTGCTCGATGGGGTACGACCGATCGTGCCGGGAGGCGAGGATGGTGACATCGTGGCCGCGCGCGGTGAGATGCGTCGCCAACCGCTCCGCGTAGATCGTGACGCCGCTGCAATGGGGCGTGTAGTAGTAGAGAATCTGAAGGACGTTCATCGGCCTCCCGCTCCCGTCGGCGCGTTCGCGTGCGACGCGGGTGACGCTTGTCCGGCTAGAATGTCGCGCACGGGCACCTCAGACTGGTGCGAGCGCGTTCCGCCTGCCTGCCATCATCGGACATCTTGCATACCGCGGCAACGACACCTTGGAGCAACGCCGAGTGCGTGTACTTGTCACGGGTGGTGCCGGATTCATCGGGTCTCACCTCTGCGAACGGCTGCTGGGCGACGATGCGACTGTGATCTGTATCGACGACTTCTCGACCGGTCGCCGGCGAAACATCGTGTCCTTCGCCCGGCATCCTCGATTTCAGCTGGTCGAGATGGATGTCGCCGCCACGCTGGCCGACTATCAGGTCGATCGTATCTACCATCTGGCCAGCCCCGCTAGCCCGGTGG
>JACDBO010000206.1 GCA_013694885.1 Chloroflexia bacterium
CCTCCCAACCTCCCCCGACACGGGGGAGGAGACTCCCCTCCCAAACTCCCCCGACTCGGCCCAGGGTTGGGGGAGGAGCATCCCCACCGAGGGAGAGGGAACGAACTCCCCCTCGTCCCCGCGGGGGCGAGGAAGTTGGGGGGTGAGGGCTACTCTCCTACGGCGCTACGCCGACGGCCCGGACCAGTCCTCGAGTGTGTGGAACAGGCCGAAGGCGGCACTGTCGGTGTAGTCGGTGAAGCGGTCGCTGACCGCGTGCAGGAACGGGCGGTACCAGGCGAAGTGCATGGGGACATCGGCCATGATGATCCGCTGGACTTGGGCGTAGATCGGTTTGGCGGCCTCGATATCGAGCGTCTGGCGCGCCTGCTTGAGGAGCGCATCGAGCTCCGGGTTGCTGTAGCCCATGTAGTTGCCGGAGGCGCCGGTGCTGAACTGCTCGAAGAGCTCGCTCGGCTCGGCGGTGACGCCGCAGAAGTCGACACCGGTGACATCGAAGTCTCCGGCCTCGACCTGCTCGACCAGCGCCGTGTATTCGATCAGCTCGGGCACGACTTCGATGCCGATCTCCTGGAGGGCCTGCTGGGTGTAGGTGAGCCAGTCCTCGCGGAAGATGTTGCCCTGGTTGGCGTTGAAGCGGAGTTGTGTACCCTCGGCCCCGGCCGCGGTGATCATCTGACGGGCGGTCGCCGGGTCGAACGGGATCGGTTCGAGGGTCGGGTCGAACGCCCAGCTCTCCGGCGAGATCGGGCCGAGACCGGCCCCGCCCAGGCCGAGCAGCGAATCTGCCGCGAACTGCTCGGTGTCGAGGGCCATCGCAATGGCCCGGCGGACCTCCGTCTTGGCCAGGTGCTCGTGCCGGGCGTTGAACATCCAGCCGTTCGGCGAGGCGAAGGGTGGTGCCATGACCGTCAATCCCTCGACTTGTTCGAGCTGATCCTTGCCGGCCGGGTTCGGGTAGTTCGAGGCGTCGATCTCGCCGCCCTGGAGGGCGAGGACGAGACTCTGGGAATCGCCGATGAACCGATGCGTGAGCCGGGGGATCGCTGGCTTGCCTTGCTGCCAGTAGTTCGGGTTCGCGGTGGCGATGAAGTCCTGCTGGCGCGTCCACGACTCGATGACGTACGGGCCGGCGCCGACTGGCTTCTCGAACCAGGGGTCGTTCGTCAGGTTCTTGCCCTGGAGCGCCGCCGCTGGCACGACCCAGATGTAGCGTAGGTTGAAGAGAAACGGCGCGTCCGGCTGCGCGAGGGTGATCCGCAAGGTCTTCGGGTCGACGACCTCGATCCCGGGCACCTCCTGGGCGGCGCCGTCGAAAAAGGCCTGCGCCCCGTCGATGGGCAGAAACTTCGTCGACCACGGCGAAGCGGTGGTTTTGGTCAGATGCCCGCGGATCGTGAAGGCGACATCTTCGGCGGTGACGTCGGCGCCATCGGAGAACGTCGCGTTCGGCTGGAGCGTGAATGTGTAGGTGAGGCCCTCGTTCGTCCACTCGGCGGCCAGGCCGGGTTGGGGCGAGAAGTCGTTGGCGTCGGCGCGGACGAACTCGTCGAAGAGCATCTTGCAGCGCCACTGCCCCTCGGATTCGCTGGCCTGGAACGGGTTGATCGACGTCGCCTCGCCGAGCGTGCCAATCAGGATCCCTTCCGGCTCCTGCGCGGCCGCGAGACGGACGCCGTGACCACCGAGCGCTACCGTCGCTCCCAGCCCCGCCGCACCGCCGACGAGTTGGCGGCGGCTGAGTCGCCGCAGTGTCTGACCGCTGAGAAACAAGAACCGGCTCGATTCATCCACCGTCCGCCGGGTCGTGTGGCCATGATCGTTGTGAGTCATATCGCTCCTCCTTGCGTTGAGCGGGAACCGAGGATGCGCCAGCAACGCCATTACCCGCTCCGCCAAGCGTTCCCCATTTTCCCTGATTGATCGTTGGCCGAACGCTAGCAAGGGGAGGGGCTGCTGTCAATGAGCGCCGGTTCAAGTCCCACGCTTGTGTAGGGGAGAACGAGGACGTGTTATGACCGTTGCGGAAAAGGTGCGCGTCCAGCTGGTGAAGCCGGGGGACATCTTCGAGGACATGAACGCGGCGGTGGGCCCGCGGGAGCGGAGCAGTTTCATCGCCGACGCCGTCGCAAAGGAACTCGAAGGACGGCGGGACGGCAGCTATCGGGCTGGTGACAAGTGCGGACAAAAGAATCGTGGAACTGGTCAACCAGTGCGTACGCACGCGGTGCTCCCAGCGGACGTGCTCCATCAGGTCCACGACGAGGTCGGCACCGGCAACCGGAGCGTGTTCGTCACCGAAGCGGTCGACCGGTTTCGGGCCGGGCTGCGCTATACTCAGCCTATGTCATGTGCCGTCCGATCACGGGCGGGCGACGCCCGGCACGCGTTCCGCGGTGCCGTGGGGTGGGACAGTATTACCCCGAGTGTCGCCGCCGCTAGCTCTTGAGACGGCGGCGATTTCAGCGTCGGCGCGGCCAGCGGCGAAGCGGGACCGGGCCGAGGAACCAGACGGATGGTGCAATGAGCAACCTGAGCGCGTTTTTCGGGCCGAACGCCGGCTACGTGCTGGAGCTCTACGACCAGTACCTCGCTGACCCCGACGGGGTCGACCCCGATACCCGTGCGTTTTTTGCCGGCTTCGACCCGTCCGCACCACCTTCTCCTAACGGCGTTGCCGCTGGCGTGGCGACGTTGGAGCGACCGGCGACAGTCGCGGCCTCTCCGGTAGACCTCGCCAAGGTCGCGGCCGTGGTCGAGCTGGCAAACGGCATCCGGGAGTACGGCCACCTGGCGGTCCATCTCGATCCGCTCGGTAGTGACCCGCCCGGCGCGCCGGAGTTGGACGCCGCCACCTACGGCCTCACTGACGAGGATCTCGCGAATCTGCCGGCGAGCATCGTCGGTGGCGGCGTTGCCGGCGGCGCGGCGAACGCGGCGGAGGCGATCGAGCGGCTGTGTGGGCGGTACACCGACCGCGCGGGGTTCGATTTCGACCACATCCAGGAGGCTGAGGAGCGGTCCTGGCTGCGCCACGCGGTCGAGTCCGGCGAGTTCGATGCCCGGTTGGACAAAGGCGCCAAGCGGCGGCTGCTCGATCGGCTGAGCCAGGTCGAGGGGTTCGAGCGCTTCCTGCATCAGACCTATCTCGGGCAGAAACGGTTCTCGATCGAAGGCACCGATATCCTCGTGCCGATGCTGGACTCCATCATCGACGATGCCGCGGCGGCCGGGACCAAAGAGGTCGTGATGGGGATGGCCCATCGCGGTCGCCTCAGCGTGATGACGCATATCCTCAGCAAACCCTACGGGGCGATCATCGCCGCCTTCGAAGGCGGGCGGCGCGGCAAGCGCGCCTCGGCGACCGATGCCACCGACGACGTGCGAACCGGTGACGTCAAATACCACCTTGGCGCCCGGCTGGCACGCAACGCCGAGACCGGTGAGCGCGTCAAGTTGCCGATCGTGCTCGCGCCGAATCCGAGCCACCTCGAAGCGGTCAACCCGGTCGTGATCGGGATGGCCCGCGCCTCGCAGGATGACTGCGGTCAGGCCGGCACGCCGCCGCAACACATGCAGCGCTCGCTCGCGATCCTGCTCCACGGCGATGCGTCGTTCCCCGGCCAGGGTGTGGTCGCCGAGACGCTCAACCTCTCCGACCTGCCTGGCTACTCGGTCGGCGGCACGATCCACATCATCGTCAACAACCAGATCGGCTACACCACCGACTGGCAGGACTCCCGCTCGACGCTCTACGCCAGCGACTTGGCCAAGGGCTTCGAGATCCCGGTCATCCACGTCAACGCGGACGACCCGCTCGCCTGCCTGATGGCCGCCAAGTTCGCGATGGCCTACCGCCAGCGCTTCCACAAGGACTTTCTGATCGATCTCGTTGGGTACCGGCGCTGGGGGCACAACGAAGGTGACGAGCCGGCATTCACGCAGCCGCTGATGTACGCCACGATCACCAAGCACCCGACGGTCCGCGCGCTGTTGGCGCGGCAGCTCGAAGAGGAAGGCGTCGTCTCCGCCGACGATGCCGCCGCGATGGAGCGGAAGGTGCTCGACCGGCTGACCAGGATACGCCGCGGCGTGACCGAGGGCACGGAGACCTTCGACGAAGAGGACCTGCCGACCCGGACGACCCGCGAGGAGGTCGAGACCGCCGTCCCGGCTGAGCACCTGAAGCGGATGCACGACGCGATCCATACCCTGCCGGCCGGCTTCACGGCGAACCCGAAACTGCGCCGGCAATGGGAGCGCCGCGCCCAGACACTTCATCAGCCGGACGGCAAGATCGACTGGGCGCACGCCGAGACGCTGGCCTTCGCGGCGATCCTCGCCGATGGTATCCCCATCCGCCTGACCGGGCAGGATGCCCAGCGCGGCACCTTCAGTCAGCGTCACGAGATGCTCTTCG
>JACDBO010000207.1 GCA_013694885.1 Chloroflexia bacterium
GGCTGGACTCGCGTCCTGCGCGCCAGCCGTGCGCGCCAGTGTCGTCGCCGCGCCAGCGGAGAGCCCGAGCGCCGCCGCGCGGGTCAGAAAAGCTCGCCGGTCGAGCTGACCGTCGTGAAACCGCTTCATCAGCGTATCGATTCGTTCGCGATCCATAACGCTCCACCTTTCGTGTCCAGCTTGCCCACCTGATCGGCGATCTGGATGTCGGTGGGCCGTAGGGCCGGGGACCGCCGAGTACAATCCCTGAGCTGGCTGCAAGATTTGGGCCAAAAGTGCCGGTGCCGGTGCTGACCGTCCGATAGAACAACCGTTCGTCGTCGGCTACGCTCGATACGATGCTGGTTGCATCGAGGGAGATGGGATCATGAAAACATGGCGGCGCGCCGCTGGGTTCTGGCCAGCGCTGGCAGGTTCGTTGTTGGTCGTCGCGCTTGTTGCCGCGCTCCCCGCCCAGGCCGACGCGGGGGCGCAAGCGACGCCAGCGGGGCCGCGCGATGTGATCCTGGCGACGACGACCAGCACCGCCGACTCCGGGCTGCTGGACGTGCTGGTGCCGATGTTCGCCGAGCGGACCGGTTACAACCTGGCGCCGATCGCGGTCGGCTCCGGCGCGGCGATCGAACTCGGGACCCGCGGCGAGGCCGATGTCCTGCTGGTCCATAGCCCTCGCGCCGAAGCGGAGTTCATGGACAGCGGGGCCGGGGCGCGGCGTGAACTGGTGATGTTCAACGACTTCGTCATCGTCGGTCCGCCCGGCGACCCGGTGGCGATCACCGCCGCCGCCACCGCCGCCGACGCGATGGCGACGATTGCCCGCAACGAGGCGACCTTCATCAGCCGGGGTGATGACTCCGGTACCCACGCGCGGGAGCTGGCGCTCTGGGAGCAAGCGGGAATCGACCCCGCCGGTGGCTGGTACGTCGAGTCCGGTACCGGCATGGGCGACACGCTCAACATCGCCAGCGAGCGCCAGGCGTACACACTGGCCGACCGTGGCACCTACCTCGCCCTGCGGGACCGGCTCGACCTCGAAGTTTTGGTTGAAAACGACTCCGCGCTGCTCAACGTCTACCACGTCATCACCGTCGACCCTGCCCAATCCGACACCATCAACGTGGCGGGAGCGACCGCCTTCGCCGACTTCCTGCTCGCGCCGGAGACGCAGGCCGTGATCGGCCAGTTCGGCGTCGAGGAGTTCGGCGAGCCGCTGTTCACGCCGTGCGCGGCTAATAGTTGCGGCCGCTTCGCGGAGGAAGCCACGCCGGTGGCGAGCCCGGTCGCGACGCCGGCCAGTGCGCGGCCCTAACGGGATCGCGCTCAACAAGGGACCCGGCTGGAGCCGGCTGGGAACGGGACGCCGTGTTCGCTCTCAGCCCCGGAGGAGCGTCCTACGTTGGACGCGGCGGCTCTTGGCTCTGCGCCCGGCCGAGGGCAGTATCAGGCCCGAAAACGACGAAGGGGACCATGACGGATCTTTGGGATGGACTGCGTGAGGCGGTTCGGCTACTGGCTGGTGGTGACGGCGATGTGTGGGCGATCATCCTGCTCTCGCTGCGCGTCTCGCTGACCGCCACGCTGGTCAGCCTCTGCCTCGGTGTGCCGCTCGGCGCGACGCTGGCGCTGGCGCGCTTTCGGGGGCGGACGGCGCTGGTCGGGGTGGTTCACGCCGGGATGGCGCTGCCGCCGGTCGTCGCCGGGCTGATGGTCAGCTTGTTGCTCTGGCGCAACGGGCCGCTGGGTGACGCCCGTCTGCTCTACACGCCGTGGGCGATCGTCATCGCCCAGGCGGTGATTGCCCTGCCAGTCGTCACCGGGCTGACGCTGGCGAGCGTGCAGGCGCTCGACCCCCGGCTGCGGATGCAGCTGCTGACCCTCGGTGCGTCCCGCGTCCAGCTCGTCTGGTGGCTGCTGCGGGAGGCGCGGTTGCCGCTGCTGGCCGCGGTGATCACCGGTTTCGGGGCGGTGATCTCGGAGGTCGGCGCGGCGATGATGGTCGGTGGCAACATCCGGGGCGAGACGCGGGTGCTGACCACCGCGACCGTGCTCGAAGTCGGTCGCGGCCACTTCGAGGTCGCCATCGCCCTCTCGATGATCCTGCTCCTCGTCGTCTACACCGTGATGCTGCTGCTGACGCTGCTCCAGCAGCGCCGGCCCGCCTGAGCTGATGCCGCGGCACGATTCCCCAGCAGCGCTCTCCCTGGAGGGCATCGCCGTCACGGTGCCGAGGCGGACGATCCTCGATATCCCGGCGCTGACCCTCCAACGGGGAGAAGTGCTCGCCGTCGTCGGGCCGAACGGCGCCGGCAAGAGCACGCTACTCGAGGTCGCCGCGCTGCTGCGGCGTCCGGCTCATGGCGAGGTCTTTATCAACGACCAGCGGGTGACGCGGCGCAATGCGCTGGCCCTGCGCCGGCAGATCGCGATGGTCTTTCAGGCACCGCTGCTGCTCGACACGTCGGTGCTCGCCAATGCGGCGGCGGGGCTCCGCTTTCGTGGCGTTCCGCGGTCGCGAGCCGAAGCCACTGCCCGTGAATGGCTGATCCGGTTCGAGGTGGACGGGTTGGCGCGGCGCTCGCCACGCGGGCTCTCCGGCGGCGAGGCGAAGCGGGTCAGCCTCGCCCGCGCCTTCGCCGTCGCCCCCGCACTCCTGCTGCTCGACGAACCCTTCACCGCGCTCGACGCCGCCAGCCGGGCCGCGATTATCCCCGATGCCCGCGCCCAGTTGGAGGCGACTGGCGCGGCCGCGATCGTCGTCACCCACGATCTCGATGAGGCGATGGCGCTCGGTGACCGGCTGGCGATCTTGGTCGGTGGCCGGATCCTGCAGGATGCCCCGCCATTGGAAGTGATCGCGCGTCCGGCCACGCTCGCGGTCGCCCGGCTGCTCGGCATCCACTGCCTGCTGCCGGCGCGCGTCACGGAGCGGCGGGACGATCTGCTCCATGTGAGCGTCGGGAACCAGTCGCTCACCCTTCCCGCGGCGGGGGCGGTCAATTCGCGGGTCAACGACAGCGTCGCGCTCGTCATCCACCCCGGCCGGGTAGCGCTCGGTCGCCCGCCCGACCCCGCGCCTCCGGGCTGGCACGCGCTGCGCGGTACGGTCGCGCGAGTGACACCGACCGCCGCCGGAATGACGGTCCACGTCGAGCTCGACCGCGGCGTGACCATCACCGCGCACGTCGCCCCCGGCTGTGCCGCCCCGTTCGACTCGGGCAGCGCCGTTTCGGCGCGCTTCCCGGCCGACGCAATCCACCTCATCGGCGTCGAGGCAGACGGGTGCGCCGGAAACGCGTGAGTGGCGGCGTTGCTGTGCTTCGTCATTCCTGGCGCTCCACGAGGATGCTGGTTGCCAGACGCTACCAGATCTCGCGCATCTCCAGTTCAAAACCGGGCAGCACCGGATCCCCGGAGACCATCGCGGGTGCGTCGAGCCGCTGCACCGGGGCATCGGGACGGAAGATCTCGACCCGCTTGCTGAACGGTTCGATGAGCCACCCCAACCGGGCGCCATTGTCGATCCACTCCCGCATCTTGTGCCGCACCGTGCGCAGTTGGTCGCTCGGCGAGCGCAGCTCGATGACGAAGTCAGGGCAGAGGGGGAGGTATTTCTCGATATCTTCCGCCGACAAGGTTTCGAGGCGAGATCGTCGCACCCACGAAGCGTCGGGGGCCAGCGTTGCGCCATTCGGCAGCGTGAAACCTCCGGAGGAGTCATAACTGACGCCGGTGCCGTCGCGTTTGGCCCAGCCTCGTAG
>JACDBO010000221.1 GCA_013694885.1 Chloroflexia bacterium
TCGGGGATCAGCAGCAGCGTCCGGGCACGGTCGAGCAGCGACGGGTTTAGGCGCTTGAGCGCGGTGAGCTGATAGATCGTGTTGAACGGCAGCATCTGGATCCCGGTCCGTCTGAAAAGCTCCTCACGCGGCACGTTGGACCAGACCCGTTCCGCCACACCGGCGGTGTATGGGTCGCGATAGTGGCGCGGGTTGGCCAGGAGGTCGCCATTTGCCCCGATCAGTCCGAAGTCGACCGCCCAGGAGTCGATCCCGACACTGGCGATCGGGCCGTGGCTCCGCGCTTTCCGAAGACCCAGCGTGACCTCGTGGAAGAGGCGCAGGATGTCCCAGTACAGGTGGTCGTGGACGCGCACCGGGTCGTTCGGGAAGCGGTGAACTTCCTCGGTGGCCAGGCGGCCGTCAACGAGGCGACCGGAGACCGCGCGCCCGCCACTGGCGCCGAGGTCGAAGGCGAGCGCCGCCGGTGCTAGCCGGTCGCAATCACTCACCAGCTCGCGCCGCCGATGCCGCGCGCTCGAATCCGCTCCGGGTAGTCGCTCGCGTGGTAGGCCGTCATCGGGTCATCTGGCAACCCTTGCTCCTCGCGCAGGGCACGCAGCAGCGGCCGGACATCGCACTCGAACGCCTCGCGGACTGCTGCCTCTGCCGCCAGCACGTCCTGGGTCGCCTGAGCTTCCCGCAGCTCGTCTCGGTTGATCAGCAGCGCCTTGGCCCACTGGCTCTGCACGTTCAGCACCGAGCGGATCATCGCCGGGATCTTTGGCTCGATGTTGTGGCTCTCGTCGATCATGTAGGCGATGCGCTCGGCCGTGCGGCGCGCGCCGGAATCGGTCGTTTCGTCGAGCGCATCGTGGATTTGGGCGAAGATCAAGAAGAGCTCTTGCGGGTTGATGGCGGCGGCGATCAGGTCGTCGTCCGCGTACTTGCGACTGTTGAAGTGGAAGCCGCCGAGTTTCCCTTCGTCCAGCAGAAACGCGACGATCTGCTCGACGTTGGTGCCTTGGGCGTGGTGCCCGGAATCGACGAGGACCAGCGCGGCGTCGCCGAGGGCGGTCGCCAGTGTGTAGGCCATCCCCCAGTCGGCCAGGTCGGTGTGGTAGAAGGCGGGTTCAAAGGGTTTGTACTCGATCAGCAGGCGCATCCCCGGATTGAGGGCGGCATAGACGTCGGCCAGGCACTCCCGCAGCCAACCCTTGCGCGCCCGGATCGATGCCTGCCCTGGATAGTTGGTGCCGTCGGCGAACCAGAGGTTCAGGTCGGTGGAGCCGACGGCCCGGGCGATCTCGATGCACTCGATGATGTGGCCGGTCGCCTTGCGCCGGATGGCGGGATCGCTGTTGCAGACGCTGCCGAAGCGATAGTCGGCGTCCTGAAAGAGGTTGGGGTTGATCGCGCCGATGCCCAGCCCCAGTTCCGCCGCGTGCCGCCGCAGGCGATCATAGTCGTCGACCCGGTCCCAGGGGATGTGGAGGGCAACATTGGGACAGGCGCCGGTGAGACGGTGGACCTGAGCGGCGTCCTCGATCTTCTCGAAGGGGTCACGCGGTACGCCGACCTGCTGGAAGACCTTGAAGCGGGTTCCGGAATCGGCGTAGCCCCAGCTCGGCGTCTCGACGGTGAACCCCTTGATCCGCTCCTTGACGCGATCGAGGTCGATCCCGCGATCTCGCTGCTGGCGCTCGAACACCGTGTAGGCGAGGTCATTGTTCGCCATGCGGTTCCCTTCCTCGAACTCAGCGGGTGAACGCCGCCGCCACGCCGCCGTCCACGGTCACCATGCAGCCGGTCGTCTTCGCAGAATGTGAAGAGGCCAGAAAGGCGACCGCCGCCGCCACGTCGTCCGGACTCACGGTGACGCCCAACAGGGTCCGCCGTCGGTAATACTCCTCCAGCTCGTCCGGCGCGATGCCATAGGCCACGGCCCGTTCCTCGCGCCAGCGTCCGCTCCAGATCGCCGACCCTTGCAGGACCGCGTCGGGGAGTACCGTGTTGACCCGGATGCCGGCGGGACCGCCCTCGACCGCGAGGCAGCGCGCCAGATGGGCTTCCGCCGCCTTGGCGGCACTGTAGGCC
>JACDBO010000223.1 GCA_013694885.1 Chloroflexia bacterium
TGCCTACACTGCCGGCGGGTGGCACCGAGCTGTTCAGCGGCACACACCTCGGAACGGGCGAGGCAGTGGCGCTGGAGCCCTGGGACGTCAGGATCGTCGTCGAGGGGTGATACGAGGCGTGGATGCATGATAGCCGGGAAGCCCTCACCCCTCAGCCCCGGGGTGAGGGCTTCCCGCGCGGACCTAGCCCGTCTTGAAGTACTGCGGCGGGTTGGTGGGCGCGAGGTCGGCATGGAGCCAGCCGGTGACCGAGTTCCGCGGTGTGTTCATGAGGGTGTTCTTGACGGTGCCGTATTCGTTGGCCCGCAGCGCGACACCCATGCACCAGAACTGATCGGCGGCGATGTCGAGGATCTGCCGCATCAGGTTGATCTGCTGCGCGGGATCGATGGTGGTCTGGATCTCCCGGAAGATCTCGATCTCCTGCCGCACGATCTCCGGTGGCTCGGCGGCGCCCTGCCCTTCCGGGTTCTGGAACCAGTTTAGCCACGGCACCGCATAGCGCGCGTTGAAGTTGTATGGGAAGTAGTAGAACGGGTCCATCAGCACGCCCAACCCGCCGCCACCGCGCGAGACGCAAGCGTCGTGCTGGTTGCCGGCGGTGCGGGTTGCGAACAGGTCCTGGTCCTCCACCTTGTGGGCGATCTCGATACCGACTGCCGCCCAGTGCTGCTTGATCAGCTCCAGGACGTTGGCGTAGTCGGGGTCAAGCGACGAGATCTCGACTTGGAAGAAGAACGGTTGGCCGTCCGGTCCGAGCCGTTTCCCGCTCCCGTCCTTCTCCGGCAGCACCTTGTCCAGGTGCTGATTGGCCAGCTCGACGTTGTACTCGGTGTACTGCGTCGCCAGCCGCTCGTGGTAGAAGGCTGATTCCGGGCGAGGCGCCGCCTGCCAGGGTTGGCCCTGGGAGACGTAGATGACGTCGATGATCTCCTGCCGGTTCATTGCGTGGGAGAGGCCGACGCGGAAGTCCTTGGTGCTGAACACCCGCTGCTTGTTGGCGTCGGTATGGGTCAGGTTCAGCATCAGCACCATCTGGTTCATTTGCTGCGGGGTCGTGTCGAAGAAGTGGAAGTTGCCCTTCTCCTGATTGTCGAAGAAGACGGGTTTGTTGCGAAGCTCATTGACCTCGCGGGCAACCATGTCGATCTCGCCGTTGAGGGCTTTGAGGAGCGCAACTTCCTCATTCTCGACGCGGCCATAGACCGAACGATTCATATACGGCAACTGGTTCCCGTCCGGGTCGACTTTCCAATAGTAGGGGTTGCGCACGGCGACCAGCTGTTGTGCCTCGGCGCCGAGCGCGCCCGTCAGCACCCAGGCGTGAAGCACCGGTCGCTCGGGGTTCTCCCAGGCGTCAGCCTTGCCATTGAAAAATGCCATCCAGTCGTCGAGCTGGGCGTCTTTGGCCTGCTGCTCGACTTGCGGGGTGTATGTCTTGTGGAACTGCTTGAGGTAGTGGGCCGGGCTGTTGGTCGGTCCGCCGCCACGCTGCGTTGCCATGTTGACCAGGAAGAGGCCGGATGGCGCCGCGAACCGGAAAACCACCGAGAGGGTATCCCGCTTTTCGACCACGACCGGCTGTTCACCGGCGATCAGCCACTCCGGCACCGCAGGCGAGAGCTCCTTGTTGAGAAGCACATCCTTGTACCAGAAGACGATGTCGTCGGCGGTGAAGGGCTGTCCGTCGGACCACTTCATCCCGTCCCGCAGGTGGAAGGTGAACTCGCTGCCGTCCGGGTTCGTGTCGACGCGTTCGGCGACGTTAGGGATCACCTCGTCGGTCGTTAGGTTTGTGGCGCCTTGTCGCCAGCGCACAAGATGCTCATAGCCGATCGTGGTGTTGATGTAATCCGCGGCACCGGCAGGGAGCAGGAAGTGCAGCCAGTCGCCACCGTAGGTGCCGACCTGTTCGGGTTCGAGCACCAGTGGAGTTTTGGGTAGCCGCTCCGCGACAGCAGGTAACTGACCAGCCGTGACCTGGTCGGCAAGTTCCGGTGCTTCTTTGGCCGCTCCGCCCGTCTGGGATGCCGCATCAGCGCCGCGGATGGCGATCAGCGCTCCGCCGGCCGCCGCGGCGGAGATGGTCACGAATTGTCGTCGATCGAGCTTGCGATTCATGGTGCGTGCTCCTCACGTTGCTCGTCCGGACCGCTCGCCGTGGTCTCTCGGTAGGGCGTCCAGTAGTTGCGCGGATCCGTCTTTCGCCGGTAGCCGTTCACGGGGATCGGCAGAGAATCTTGGGCTCGCAGCATCCAGGCCACCAACTCGGCAAGCAAGTCGGCGCGCGTCTCGACTCGGCTCGGGTCGTCGAAGCGATTGTCCAACTCGAACGGGTCGTCGGCGAGGTCGTAGAGCTGTCCATGCCCATGCATGTCCAGCAGCAGCTTCCAGTCACCTTTGCGGACCATCCGCAGGTTGCCGCTCTGGGTGCAGGCGTTGAGCTCGTCGAAGGCCCGCCGCTCCGGCGTGATGGTCAGCCCCGGCCAGTCCTCGACCACGTCGTCGGCGGTGAGGTGCAATCCGCCGATGCCCTGCTCGCCGTAGACGCTGGCGAACTCCGCCATCGGGTAGTCGCCGCCGGTCAGGAGCGGCCACAGGCTGCGACCCTGTACGCCGGGCGGCATCGACACCCCCAGCGCCTCGCACAGAGTCGGCAGCACATCGACCAGCGAGACGAATGCCGGGTGCGGCGCCGCGCTGGCGCGGACACCGGGTCCGGCGAAGAAGAGCGGGACGCGCATCAGCAGCTCCGGCATCTCCGCGCCCTTGCGCATCAACCCGTACTCGCCGACGAAGTCGCCGTGATCGGAGAGGAAGACCAGTAGCGTGTTCTCCCGCAGCCCGGCGTTGTCGAGGAAGGTGACGAAGCGGCGGATCTGGTCGTCGAGCAGCCGCAGCATCCCCAGATAGTTGGCTCGCGCGCGGGGGATCACCTCGCCGTAGTTCGGATGGGCAGCCTCGCCGATCTGGCGGAGGTAGCGCCACGGGAAGCTCTGCCCGGACAGCGCCGCCTCATCTGTGGCGAGCGGCGGCAAGGTTTCCGGTGGAAACATGGAGAAATAGGGTTCGGGCACTTGGTATGGATTGTGGGGTTCTGGAAACGAGAGCCAGAGGCAGAACGGCGCGCCGTCGAGCGAACGGATCCAGCTCTCTGCCTGGGAGACGATCCGGTATGGCGCCTGGCACTCCAGTGGGAACGGTGTCGGCGTCAGGCCGACGCGGTGGTGGAGGTCGGCGAGCCACTGGTCGAAGGCCCGCTCCTCCGGCGAGCGGGCCGCTTCGAGACCGCCGTTGTGCATGTAGCGCGCGACGAAGTCGAGCCGCTCGGGATCCAGGTGTGAATGGTTCTTGCCGACCAGGGCGCTGGCGTAGCCCTCGCCCCGCACTACGTCGAACAGGTCATGTGCGTAGACGGCGTGGTCCGTTCCGCGATTCTCGCGGACGTGGTGCGCACTCGGGTAACGCCCGGTCAGCAGGCTGACGCGGGCCGGACCGCAGACCGGGATCGGCGTGTAGGCGTGGTCGAACCAGGCGCCCGACCGCGCCAGATCGTCGAGGAACGGCGTCGTGTCGAGCGCGTACCCCTCGCGGCGGGCGAGATCGGCCCGTTGCTGGTCGGTCATGACGACGACGATGTTCGGCCGCCCATGACGAAGGGCCGAGGTACGAGGGCCGAGGTGCGAGGATCGAGTCACAGACCTATCTCTCACCTCGGCCCTCGTACCTCCGTTGTGGAGCAACGGCTTTATAGCTCTTGGTCGTAGGGGTCTTCGGTGCTGGGGGAGGTCGTGCGGGTGACGAGCGCGACGGCGCCAAGGATGAGCGCCAGCCCGACGATAATGCCGATGAGCTGTTGGTAGCCGAACCCCTCGCCGCCGCCGATGCCCACCGTATCGGCCAGCAGTGAGAGCAGGATTAACACGAAACCGATGCCGATCAGCAGCAGCGCGGTGACCCGATGCGAGGTGCCAGGACTTGTGGATTGCCGCATGATGCACCTTCGCCCACAGCGAACACTGTCAACAATCGACGACCCGACGATCATCGGCTACCGTGCGCTCGCCCGATCCCCTCACGGCTGAAACGGAGAACCATCGGCCTACCTCGTCTGCACTTCGATTGCGGGCTCATTATACCCAAGCGGCTACCATAATGGGCAAGTGGGACTGAGGGCCACATCGCTGGTCGCCCGGCCATCGTGCTTTGATGCCCTGGTTCCGGGCGTTCCGCTTGACCGCTAGGCATTCGCTTCGGTATACGTTGCTCGACATTCGGGGCGGCTCGCTGATCGCGGGTTTTGAGGCGCAACCGGGCTGGCCAAGTCGAACTGGATCACCTAGACGACCTCGACGAGCTAAGTGCGCCACCAGGGCGCCGCGGTGGGAGGCAGCATGATACGGCGGAACCAGGATCGGGCGGAGCGGGGAGCGCGGACCGACGCGGCCGGTGGGCGGCGGCGCGGAGCTGCCGGGCGGGTCGTGATCCTCGGCACCGTCGCCGTCGTTGCGGCTGTGCTGCTCTCCGCGTGCGGGGCTGATGAGCGGACGCCCTATTCGACGGTCGATCCCGCGTCACCAGAGGCCGATAATATCCAGGCGCTCTACAAATTGATCTTCTGGATGGCGCTGGTCGTCTTCGTCGGTGTCCAGTTCGCCATCGTCTACACCGCGATGCGCTTCCGCCGCCCGCAATCTGGAAACGAGCGCCCGGCGCAAATCCACGGCAACCGGCGGCTGGAGATCATCTGGACCGTGATCCCGGCGGTCGTCCTATTGATTATCCTGATTCCGACCATCACCACCCTCTACGACCAGGACGCCGCCGCTCAGGAAGGCGACATCGTGGTCGATGTCTACGGCAAGCAGTGGTGGTGGGAGATGCAGTACGGTGCCGATGCCGAGGGCCGCGACCTCGGCGTGGTCACCGCCAACGAACTCCGCGTGCCGGTGGGTCGTGAGGTGGTGATCCGGCTGCACTCCAACAATGTCATCCACTCGTTCTGGGTGCCGCGCCTGACCGGCAAGACCGACCTGATCCCCGGCCACGTCAACAACCTGTCGTTCACGCCGACCGAGGTCGGCGAGTATTACGGCGAGTGTGCCGAGTTCTGCGGCACGCAG
Organism: Chloroflexia bacterium; assembly: GCA_013694885.1. GTDB lineage: Bacteria > Chloroflexota > Chloroflexia > Thermomicrobiales > UBA6265 > JACDBO01. The sequence continues at coordinate 5,124 of JACDBO010000223.1, forward strand.
CACGCCTGGATGCGCTTCAAGGTCATCGTCCAGCCTGAGGAGGAGTTCTACAACTGGGTCAACGCCTGGCGGACCGGTCACCCCTCCACCACCAACCAGGACGCGCCCGCCGAGATCGCCAAGGCGCCGCAGGTCCTCAACCTCTGTCTGAGC
>JACDBO010000224.1 GCA_013694885.1 Chloroflexia bacterium
CGTCCATGTGCCACCGAGGGCGACACCGGCGAGGACCGCGACACCCCAGAAGAGTTCGCGCGGGAGGTCGAGCCAGGCGATCACGGCGATGGAGAAGAGCGTCACGAACCAGGCCGCAAGGACGCGATAGAGGGTCCGCTTGGGACCGATCCGGTCGACCATCCGCCCGAGCACGAGACCGCCGCTGATGGCGCCAACGACTCCGGCGAGGAGGATCAGTTGAGCTTGCTGGTCGGTAAAGCCGATCTCCTGAGTCGCGTAGATACCGAGCGATGCGATCGCGGTGTTGGCGGCGTCGGCGTAAAGAAGGTGGGCAATCAGAAAGCGCTTCAAGTCGGGAAACCGGCGAACGCGCGCGAACGCGATGCGCACCGAGCCCGCCGCCTCGCGAACCGCGCCGAACGTAAACCCGATTGCGTCGGCGCGTGGCCGCTCGCGGACGAAGAAGAAGCAGGGCAGCGCGAACAAAAAGAAGGCAAGCGCGGTGAGACGGAAAATCAGCACACGCCCGTCTGGATACAACGCGTTGACGGTCAACCCGATGCCGATCCCGATCACGGAGCCAAGGTAGCCAACGGCGACGCCCAATCCTCCAACGCGCCCCCGGTTTTCCTCCGTGCTGACGGATGGGAGCAGCGTGTCGTAGAAAATGAGTCCGCCCTGATAGAAGTAATTAGCGACAATGTAGAGCGCCAGCGAGGCAAAGAGTCCCCATGTTCCAAGCAGCGCGGTCAACGAGCAGCAGGCCAGGGTGGTCGTCGCCAGCAAGGGCAGACGGCGTGGAATGCGGTCGGAGAGCGCGCCAAGCACCGGAGCCGAGAGGAACATCAGCCCCATAGAAAGGCTGTTGGCAAGCATGAAGTGGGCGTCTCGACCGCCCTTGTCATCGACGACCCACAGCGAGAAGTGAAAGCTGACAATGTTGATGCTGAAAATCGTGTTTGCCAGGTCGTAGAGTGCCCACGACCAAACACTTCGCCGTTCGATCGGCTCGACCGGGAGCGCGCCATCAATCGTTGTGGGGAAGGTGGGAGGAGCCATTGGCAGTCCGTGCGGCAGGTCGCTCGCCCCCGCATCTGTCTCCGCGACGGGGGACGATTCGCGGCGGTCAGACACCGGCCGAGGCTCCCAACCGCGCGAGGGCATCGTGACGGATCAGGGCGTGGACACCGCGCACGCCGTTGACGATCTGGGTGATGCGGAAGTCGGCAAGCAGGCTGGCGAGGGCGAGCGCCTCGTGCCGGCCGACGCCGGTCTCCCGGCAGAACACAAGCATGGCGTCGAGGGCCAGCAGGGTGGCCGCATCGAGCGACTCGTCGAAGCCGAAGGTGAGCCAGGCGTCGGGCGTGCGGGCCATCGGCGTCGTCAGCGCCAGGTCGTTGGTGAGGGAGAGCGTCAACTCACCGGAGGCGATCGGGCACTCGATACCGGTCGACGAGACTTCACCATCGGCTTGCAGGGCGTGACCGTCTCCAGCCGAGAAGTACGCACCTGGTACAGCGATCGGCAAGTAAAGGGTGGCGCCTTCGCCCAGCTCGCGGCAGTCGAGGTTGCCGCCCTGTGGGCGAGGCGTCCAGGAGGGAATCGGTGTCGGATCGGCAGCCGGCATTCCCATCACACCGAAGAACGGGGCAAGCTCGACCGTGTGCCCGAGGTGGTTCGTTCCGAGCCCGGAGCCGGCGTCCAGATCCCAGCGCATCAAAAACTCTTCTTGCGCTAACCCGACGTGTTCGTTGATACCGTTTGTCCAGCCGCCGGCTACCGTCCAGCCCCAGGCACCGGTGCGAATCGGTCCGACGTCGACCACGAGCGTCATCCCCGGTTCGGCGCCGTTCACCTCGACCGGACCGCAGAGGGCATGGCCGTTGTCGCGCTCCGGGTCGCGCGGAGCAAAGCGTCGGCGCGGCGTCGTGTCGGCGTGGTGCTCTTCCAAACCCCAGCCGGCATCGAGTGTCTCGAAGAGGACAGTGTCGCCAGGATCGACTGTCAGCACCGGTTCCCAGGCGGTCGAAAAGGTGCCATGCAGTGTCCGCCGGTGCGGCGTCAAGGTATGCCGTGCCATGGAGTTCCTCACGCGTCATTGCTTCGAGACGGAGAGTTCACGCTATGGTATCAGCCCGGCCCCACCGGCTCGCCGGGCGTGCGGCGCGCCTCTCGTGTCCTGCCTTGCTAGCGCGTGCCCTCGCTCACGTTGGTGCTGTCCACCGTCGTTCCACCGTGCCAGGGGAGTGGGTGACGGCTCACGTCGCGGCGATGGCGGAGGTCAGCGAGCTGGTCGTCGCGGCCGAGGTCCGTCAGGCGGCGTTCGATGACCGGGCGTGGACAGTAGAGGTCGGGGTCGCCGCCGGCGTTGAGCTGCTCCTGGAAGGGATCGGTGACCCCACCGGGACCGGTTGTGTGCTCCCAGAGCCATTCGAGCATCAGGTGGTCGAGCTCCGCCACAACGTCAGGACGCTCCGCCGCGAGGTTGACGCGCTGGTTCGGATCGGTTTCGATCTCGAAGAGGTAGAGCGGGTCGTAAGGGTACAGTCCGGAGTGGATCGTGCGGATCAACCGGTGGCGCTGGGTACGGACAGCGCGCTGAAACGAGTAGATACCGGTGCCGAGCACGAGGTAATCGCGCGGCGTGTAGTCCTCGCCGGTCAGGGTCGGCGCGAACGAGCGGCCGTCCCAATTGGCTGGCACGTCGAGGCCGAGCAATTCGAGCAGCGACGGCGGTAGATCGAGCTGGTAGATGAGGTCGTCGATGACCTGGCCCGCATCGAGATTACCTGGCCAATTGATGATGAGCGGCACCTTGCTTGTGCCCTCGCAACAGTTGCCGTGTTCGAAATACATGCCGAGTTCGCCGATCGACTCGCCGTGGTCGGCGCTGACGACGATGACGGTCTCCTCGCGGATACCGAGTCGGTCGAGTTCGGCCAGGATACGAGCGATCTGATCGTCAACAAAGGCGATCCCGGCGTCGTAGCCGTCGACGAAGCCGAGGTAGTCCTCCCAGGTGGCCGGACCGCCTGCCGGCATACGCGCGGTCGCGCCGCTCTGGTCGTTCCGAAAGCTGGGGTCGCTGATCCACCAGTCCCGTGCGGTGCGCGGTCCGTAGACGTGCTCGGCGTCCCAGGCCACCTCGTTCGCGGTCGGATGCGGTAAGGTCGGCAAGCCGCGCATCCTCGCGTAGTACTCCTCGGGGGCGCGATAGGGCGTGTGTGCGTCCCAGAAATTGACATGCATGAACCAGTTGTCGGATGTGCCGTTGACATCGAGCCACGCGACCGCTTTGTCGGCGACCTCATCGGCTGGCTCGCTGCCGCCGGGGAGCTGGTTGCCGAAGTTCTGCGTGAAACCGGCGTAGAACCACCAGGCGAGGTGGCGTTGGCCGAAACCGGAGAAACCGATCGTCTCCCAACCCGCGGTCTGGAAATGGCGCATCCACAGCGCGCGGGTGGCATCGTGCGCGTGCCCGGAGCCGGCGTAGCGCATCTGGCTGGCGGGACCGTTGTGGCAGGTGATCCCATTGTTGATACCGAAGCGTGCGGAAAAGAGCGCCGCGCGGCTCGGGAGACAGGGCGCGTCCGAGGTAAAGCACTGCGTGAAGCGCGCACCTGCGGCCGCCAACGCGTCGATGGTGGGTGAGGTCGGTCGTGGATAGCCATAGCAACCGAGGTGGTCTGGCCGGCAGGCGTCGATATCGAGGTAGATGATGCGCATCGGTTAGCTCCCTTGCTGTCGTGTTGGAGAACTCGTCACACTAGCGCCGGCGCGCCTTCCAGATCTCCTCGGCGGGCCAGCGGCGCGCCCACTCGCCGGTGACGATCGGGAACTGGGGCGCGACTCCATCCGGCGCCTGTACCTCGATGAGGTCCTCGACCTCGAAGCCGCTGCGACGGAGTAATCGGATCCAGTCGCCGTAGCCGAGGTAGAAGTTGACCGACTCATTGTCGGGCCATTCAACCCGGTGCATCCCGAAGTAGGCGCGCTCGAGGCGCCCGCTAGCCGGTGTGTCTTCCAGGGCGTCGACCGGCGTACAGATCGTCAGGATGAAGCCGTTCACCAGGAAGATCAACTTCCCGCCCGGCCGCAGGATACGCGCCGCTTCGGGGATCCACTGGTACGGGTCGCACCAGATCGAAGCGCCGTACTCGCTGACGGCGAGGTCGAAGCTGGCGTCCGCGAACGGCGTCTGCTCCGCGTTGCCGAGGTGGAGCGGGAACGAGAGGCCGAACTCTTCTTGCATGCGCCTCGCCGTCGCCAGCTGTGCGGGTGAATTATCGATGCCGACGGGGCGAGCGCCGCGCCGCGCCAACCGGGCCGAAATGTAGGCGGTCCCACAGCCGAGCTCCACGACATCCATCCCAGCGACGGAGACCGGAAGAGCGCCGAGGGCAGCGTCCGGGACCGAGAAGATGCCCCACGTCGGTTCCTCCGCCGCCCATGCCCGCGGCGCCCACTCCGCGAAACTTGCGGCCCAACGGTCCCACGTCGTCCGGTTCCGCCCCACATGATCCGGCACCTCGGTGTCCATCGCGTGCTCCTTTTCGACCTTCGCCACTCCGTCGCGCGCACTCCAACTTCCTGTCATTTCGAGCCGCAGCGAGAAATCTCTCGTTCAAGGGAGCAATCCGCCGTGATCTGAGCACTTCCTAGTGCGCTCGACGACCCACGAATACGGCTGTCGGCATTGGCGTCACGGCCGCTCATTCGCATCCGCCGTTGGTGAACCTTGCTTCTCCCGGGCAGCATGTGCGGCGTCCACGAGCGCGCGTACCCGGCTTGAGTCAACAGGGTTGGCGAGGAGACCGTCGCGTTTGGCGGCAGTGCCGACGATGACGCCGTTTGCGAAGCGCAGCAAGTCGGGCAACTGTTTGGCCACGACGCCGCTGCCGACGTAGAGCGGAGTGGTCGGGAGCGATTGGCGGACGGCGGCGAGGTCAGTGATCGCCGTCGCCTGCCCGGTGGCACGCCCGGAGACGATCACCGCGGCGGCGAGGCCGCGCTCGACGGCGTCTTCTGCCAGGTCGCCGATGGGCCGGTGTGCAAGCGGTGCGGCGTGTTTCACGTCCACATCGGCCCAGACGGCGACAGGCACACCCAGGCGGTGGATCAGTGCCTGCACGGCGCGCGGGTCGCCTTCGATCACACCCTGATCGGTGACGGCGACAGCCGCGTACACGTTGGCCCGGACGAACTTCGCGCCGGTGAGGGCGGCGATCGCCACCGCACTCTCGACATCGTTGCGAAGCACATTGATGCCGATCGGGAGGTCGACCTCCTCCTGCACCGCTCTTGCGGCGAGCGTCATGGCGGCAACCGTCTCCGGGCCGACCCGGTTGCGGGCGAACGGGACATCGCCGAAATTCTCGACGACCACGGCCGAGGCGCCACCTGCCGCCCAGACGGCCGCATCGCGTCGAACGGCATCGAGCAACCGCGCGAAGTCGGACGCTGACCCACCGCGAGGGCTGCCGGGCAGTGGTGGCAAGTGGACTACGCCGACGACGAGCGGAGGTGTGAGTGTATCTGCATCGGTTGGCATCGTCGTCTCTCGTTCTCGCTCAGGCGTTCGCGGCGATCAGGCCGGCGATGAATGCGCCGGCCGCGAAGCAGAGCATCAGGATCGCAAACAGCGTGAAAGAACCGCGCGACTCGACCGCCCGCGGCACTCGCTTGACATAGCGTTGCACCAACAACGAGACGGCGAAGACCGCCGCGCCGCCGCTGATCCCGAACCAGACCAGTGTCTGCGCGTCCAACGCTTATCTCGACTCCCTGGCCGTGCGGGTCGGCCCTTCGTCTATGCTACGCGCAACGCGCGGCGGTGGCGACTGCCCAGTGTTGGGGGTGCATGGCAATGTCATGGCAAGGTGGCGGTTCGTCCAATGAAGACGGGCCAGGGAGACGTGGTGGGCCGTTGCCGCCGGGCAGTTTGCCGCGCTTCGACGCACCCCGCCCGGTCCGCTACACCATCGCTGACCTGGAGCGAGAGACCGGCGTCTCCGCGCGCACCATTCGTTTCTATATCACCGAAGGGTTGCTGCCGCCGGCCTATGGACGGGGCCCATCCGCCACCTACGACACCGCCCACCTGCTTCGCCTGCGCTACATCCAGTTCCTCAAGGACGAGCGGCTCTCGCTGTCCGGCATCAAGGAGCGGCTCAGCCAGCTTACCGACGAACACATTGCCGCGGCGATGCAGGTTCGGACACGTCCGGAAGCGCATCGGTGGCGTCGCGTGCTCCTCTACGATGGTCTGGAACTTCATGTCCGGGAGGGGCGCGAGGCCGAGCGGGATTTCGAACTGGAGCGTGCGGTCGATCAGATCGTCGATTTTGCCGACTCCGCGCTGGATGATCTGGGGCGCCAACAATGAGCGCACCTGATTCGCGGAGCGGCGGCGGCATCGTCAGAGGCGGTTCGCGCGGCACCTCGGTGCTGGCCGGGGACGCGCCGGTCGTGGAGCAGATGCGGGCGGTGCGGCGGCGGTGGGCGTCCGGTTTGGCCGTCGTGACGACGGTGACTGATGTGGGACTGCGAGGCATCACCGTCGCCTCATTTATGGTCGTGTCACTCGACCCGCCGCTGGTCGCCTTTTGTCCAACAGTCGATGGCGAGTTTGGGCAGTTGCTCTCCGTCTCCGGCTTGTTCGCGATCTCGATCCTGAATCGTGACCAGGAGTTCATGGCCGACCGCTTCGCTGCCCGGGGTCCGCTGCCGGACGCCGCCTTCACTGGCATCCCGCACGAGTCGACACCGGCCGGACTGCCGGTGCTGACGGGATCGCTTGCCTGGCTGGAGGGGGAGGTGTCGGAGGTCCGAACCACCGGTGACCATCTGCTGGTCCTCGGCTCTGTCAGCGCCGCTCGGCTATTGGCGGACAGCGACGATCCGCTGCTCTCCTATGAGGCAGCCTATCGCGGTCTGGAATCAGCGTGATGACGACACCTGACGACCGCTGGGTGCCTGAGAATGCCGATGGCAGCGGCTGGGCCGATGTTGATTGGGTCAGCGCGGCCCGAGGCAGCCGCTACCATTACCGCCACGCCGCCGACCGCGAAGAGGCACTCCGAGCCCTACCTTTGTGCTTTCGGGTCGTCACCCGTCTCGAATCTGCCGAGCTCCGACCGCACGAAAACACCTACTACGTCCCCGGCTTCGCCCTCGCCGATTTTCTGACCGAGCTGGTCTGGCACGGTGGCGCGGAGACGATCTGGCATGTCGAGCCGTGCCAGACAGCTCCGCCGGAGGCGCGCGTCCGGTAGGGATTCCCGGCCAATTGTCACGTCCGGCCGCCGCGTGGAATGACAGCCTGGCGCCGGGATAAAGCGTCATCGCGCCAGTGGCAGGTTAGGATAGAGCGATAGAAGAGTGCTGTGCGGTGATGGAACCATGAAGAGGAGGAGAAAGCGTGGAACGAGTTGCGAACGTGTCCGACGTGCTACGAGAGATGCGAAAGGTTCGTCAGGCGCGCCTCTATGGCCCGGACGCCGTGCCAGACGATGTGGTTGCCGAGTTATTGGAGATCGCGCGGTGGACGGGAAGTTCCCGGAACACCCAACCGTGGCACTTCATCGTAGTCACCGACAAGGAGCAGCTGCGACAGATCAGCGAGGTGCGCACGCCGATCCACTGGGTGGCCGACGCACCGCTGGCGATCGCAATTGTGCTCGACGGCCAAAGCGAGTCGAGTGAAGCGTTCGACGAGGGACGCGTTACCGAGCGCCTCCTGATCGCGGCACGGCTGCTCGGTCTGGGTGGCGGCACGGCCTGGTTCGGTGATGCCTCGCAGCAGGCACGAGGCAAGGAAATCCTCGGCATCCCGGCGGAGCGGACCGCGCGCTCGGTCGTGGTCATCGGCACCCCGACGACGACCAAAGACCACCGGCCGAACCCAGCCGAGCCTGGTCGCCGACCACTCGCCGAACTCGTCAGCTACGACCGGCAGGGACAGGTAAAGGGTTAGCACTCTACCGCAGGGCTCAACCCGTTCGTTACGCGCGCGACGTTCGGAACCTCTCGATTAGGGGCGTTATTCGGAATCCGGATGATGAGTGGTGCAACGCACTCCGCCGTCATTCTGGGGCCGCAGCCGAAGCATCCCAGCAGCTACGTCGGGCAGCTGCATCGCGCGCGAAGCGCTCGACGGCGAAGCCATCGCATGGCCTCAACGGTTGGGCCGCGCGGATGGTTGTCCGGTTTCGGTCGGATTCTGCCGCATCGCGTCGCGCTCACCGACCTTTCCCGGCGCGATCCCTGGTTGGAGGACCCCTGGGGCGGGGCGGACGACCGTCTCATCGCCCATAATGCCCGTGCCTGGGACATCCTTCTCGTCCATAAGGCCGGCGTCAGTCGGCTGCTCATGGTCGACCGATTCGTGCCGTGGCGCGTCGTCTCCGGATTGCATACATCGTCCTGTTCATGTCAGTAATTGGCGTCATTCGGTACGCGACTTCACCCTGGCGACGATCATCAGCTCTCGGTCCTCGGTCCTCGGCCCTCGGTCCTTCGTTTCGGTGGTCGCATCAACAGATCAATGTCCTCGTCATTGATCTGAAATGTCCATCCGGCGACTGTGGCAATAGCGGGCGAAGCGATCTCTCCATATGTGATCTCGACGCGCCGCCCATCCACGTCAATGGTGCGGCGTGAACTCAAGCTGAACGCCTGACGGGGGCTGCGGTAGACCATCCGCGTGCCGCCAACTTCCACCAGCGCCGCCTCGACAAGGGCGGCCGCTTCCTGCTCCGAGAGCGGTTGAGAATGGGCTGTCGCTGGCTGATCAGTCACGGAAGACCGCCTCCGCCTCGTTTGGTTCCGGTCCATCGGGCGCATGGTTGCCCGATAGGATGCGTCGATGCTACCACGCAGTGCCGGTCTTCCCTCGCGGCGCTCCGCTTCATTCGCGGCTGGCATTGTGCGGTGCTGAGAGTGCGAACCCTCGCGGTTGTGACGGCCGCGGGTCTTGTAACCATGAACAGGAATGAGAGACGCCAAGGCGTCGGGGGAGGATGTGGCGATGGTCGTGGAAGCACCGATTCGCAATGATATCGACGAGATCATGCCGGGCGTGATCGCCGACCGGCGGCATCTGCACGAGCATCCCGAACTCGGGTTCCAGGAGCACAAAACGGCGCGCCTCGTTGCCGAACGCCTAGAATCGCTCGGCGTGGAAGACATCCGTACCGGCATCAACAAGACCGGCGTGACCGGCCTCATCCGGGGTACAGCGGGTGGCGGCGAAGGCAAGGTCGTCCTCGTCCGCGCTGATATGGACGCCCTCCCGATCGTGGAGGAAAACGCCGTCGAATACAAATCGCACCATGACGGCGTCATGCACGCCTGCGGCCACGACGCGCACACGGCGATGCTGCTCGGACTGGCGCGGGTGCTAACTGAGCGCCGCGACCAGTTCGCGGGGACGGTCAAGGTGCTGTTCCAGCCCGCCGAAGAATTACCGCCAGGGGGAGCAAAGGGGATGATCGCCGAGGGCGTGCTCAACGAGCCCCACGTCGATGCCGTGTTCGGTCTCCACGTCGCCCAGGAGGAGGCGGTCGGCACGATCCACGTCGGGGCCGGCCCGGTGATGGCCGCCGCCGACCGTTTCTCCATTCACATCAAGGCCAAAGGTGGGCACGGCGCCGCGCCGCATGATTGTATCGACCCGATCGCCGTCGGTGCCCAGATCGTGTCCTCGTTGCAGACCCTCGTCTCGCGTGAGGTCGATCCGATCAGGCACGCGGTCGTCAGCGTCTGCACCTTTCACGCCGGGAATGCCTTCAACGTCATCCCGGACACTGCTGAACTCAGTGGTACGGTCCGCAGCTTCGACCCTGACGTGCGTGATCTGCTCCAAGACCGCATCGCGGCCCTGGCGACAGGGATTGGCGCGGCGATGCGGGCCAAGGTGGAGGTCACATACGACCGTGGGTACCCGGCAACAGTCAACGATGAAGCGATGACCGCGATTGTGCGCGATGCGGCGACCGCTGTCGTCGGCGCGGATCGCGTGCACACCAAGAAGCCGCAAATGGGCGCGGAGGACTTTTCGTATTTCCTGCTCGAACGGCCAGGGTGCTTTTTCTTCGTCGGCAGCAAGAACGAAGCGGAGGGACTGGTCTGGGGCCACCACCACCCGCGCTTTGACATCGACGAGGAGTGCATGACCGCCGGTATCGGCACGATGGCGACGACGGTTCTCAACTTCCTCGAACAGGCTTGAGCCAACCGCCGACGGGGAGCACCACCGAGTGCGCCCGGTCCTATAGCCGACAGAGGCTGACAGAAAGAGGAGAGATCACGAGATGGTCACTGGGATGGAATTACGGACCGACGTAGATGAGATTTTGCCGGGAGTGGTCGCCGACCGGCGATACCTGCACGAGCACCCGGAACTGTCATTTCAGGAGTATGAGACAGCGAAGTTCGTGGCCAAGCGGCTCGAATCGCTCGGTGTCGAGGATCTACGCACCGGCATCGCCGGCACCGGGATCACTGCGCTGATACGCGGCGGGGCCGGCGAGGGAAAAGTCGCGCTCGTGCGGGCGGATATGGACGCTCTGCCGATCCTTGAAGAGAACGCGGTCGAGTACAAGTCGCGGCATGATGGGGTGATGCACGCCTGTGGGCACGACGCCCACACCGCAATGCTCCTCGGCGTCGCGCGGCTGCTGACCGACCGGCGCGACCAGATCAAAGGCACCGTGAAGCTCTTGTTTCAGCCGGCGGAGGAAATGCCGCCCGGCGGTGCTATCGGGATGATCGAGGAAGGCGTGCTCGAAGATCCGCACGTCGATGCCGTCTTCGGTCTCCACGTTGCCGCAGACATTCCGGCCGGGCAGATCGGCGTCCGCGCCGGCAACGCCTCCGCGGCGTCGGACCGGTTTACCATCACGATTCAGGGTC
>JACDBO010000231.1 GCA_013694885.1 Chloroflexia bacterium
CAGCAGGTCACCGTGGCGGGTGGTCAGCAACCGGTTCAGCTCCCCCTCCAGCTCCGGGGTGATGGCCTCGACGGTCAGGACCGGTAGTGCCGTCGCCACCGGTGGCTCGACATCGACGACCACCCCCGCCACCGGCTGCCCCGCCAGCCCCGCCAACTCGTCGAGCAGCAACGGCAGCGGCCGCCCGATCGCGCTGAAGACGCGTCGCGGCAGGAGGATCAACTCGCCACCGCGCAACGTCGGCAGCGCGGGATCGCTGGCACGCGCCGTCACTACCCAATCGACCTCGCGGTCGAGCGCGGCGATCTGCCCAGTCGCCCGCAGCCGCGGCTCCCACGCCACCAGATCCCGCAGCGTGATCTCCCCCGCGCTCACGTGTCCTCCCGATAGCATCCCCGGCCGTCCTGTTCCGAACTCCCTGTCTCCACATCCGCGCCAGGGTCACGGCGAAACACCCGGCTCCGCCCGCGTGCTGGGGGGATACTACCGGAGCTGGCGGTCAGCGCGGCTGATGTCCGCACCCGGCGATGAGCATTGGATGGCTGGGGATCAGCGGAAGCGGCCCGCACGTCGTCCGCGAGACACTACGGAGTCGGACGGGTGCGCTCGATCCACCCGGTTACATCCGACAGCCGATGCGCCCAATAGAGGGTGAGACCACGGTTCTGCGCGCGTTGAAGGCTGCCGAGACTATAGACGCCGCTGAGCACCGCGACGGGGACGACCTGGAGGCGTCCCAGATCATCCGTCCAACCTTCCGCCTTCGCCGCGGCGTCGTTGTTGAGCCGTTTGATCGAGTTGACCGAGGAGTTGGAGACTTTGCACTCGATCGGCATCAACCGGTGGTCCCACAGGCCGACGATCAAGTCCGCCTTGCGGCCAGCAAGGGACGCTTCGTTCGAGAACTCTCCCGGCTTCGGTGCTTCCGCCAGTGTACGGGCCTCGCCGTTCGGCAGCGAGATGCGTGTAAAACCAGATTGAAGCAGCGCGGCGCGGACCGCCGCCTCCTGCTTCGTCTTGCCTTCATTGCGGCGCTTGGTCCCCACGCTTTGCGTCGCGGCAAGCGCCGTAGTGGCAAGAATCGCCGCCTCCCGCTCACCTGGCTGAGGTGGTCGATCCCCGGACACCCAAGGAAACCGCCGCTGGTCGAGAGCAGCACGTACGGTCTCGACGAGCTGGCTCACGCGTTCAGGCCGTTGTCGCAGGGCGGTTACGGACAGGGAGGTCGAATCAATCAGCGTCTTGAGATCAACTTCGGAGATCGGCGGGCCGGCCAGGTAACGCAATGCTCGGAGCAGCGATGGATTCGTCACGATGCCGAGTGCTTCTTCGTTGATTTGGGACAAGTCGTTTGTCATCGTGAAGAGCGCATCGATCTCGCTTCGGATCGAATCGAACGACGCGCCGTAGTCGTCGATCGACTCCTCCACTGACACGGGTCAACGGTGTCCAGCGGTCACCCGCCATGAGCAGCTCACGGCTCACCTGCGTACCAGGCTGAAGGCAGTCGAGGGCCTCCATCGTGGCCACTCGACGAATCCCGATGGTCTCCGGTTTCGCCGCGACCTCGAAGCCGCTGCTCACCGCCGTCGACTGCGTACCGGGGAATGGCTCGGCTGTCGGCTCGATGATGAGCAGGGTTCTGGCGCCAAGCACTCCCATCAGCAGGTCGCGGACGAGTCGGCCGTAGTTGACATCCAGCCACTCGGCGGCGGTGATGAACACGCCGACATCACCGGGACGCGCGAGTTCGGCGGTGGCAAGGAAGAAATGGACGTGCAGTCCGGCGAGTTGACTGGCCTCGTGGCCGTAGCGGCGAGCAGTCTCGCTGAGCCACTGCTTCCACCGCGGCTCGATCTGATGATGACGAACGTACGGCGGATTCCCCACGAAGAGCGTCGGTCCATCCACGGGTGGCAACGTGAGCTGCCGGTAATCGGTGACGATGATGCGAGCGCGCTCGGCCATCCCCGCCGCCGCGAGATGTCCGCGGGCAAGGATCGCGGCCAGCGGATCGACCTCGACCGCCAGCAGCTCGGCCTGGGGAAAGCGACGGCCGGCGGCCACGAGGAAGCGCGCCGAACCTGCCCCTGGGTCGATAACGCGGTGGGGCGTGATTTGAGTTGCCGCCCAGCCGATCATGGTGTCGACAATGGTGTGCGGTGTGTAGGTTGCGCCCGTGGGCCGACGTTCCTCCGCCGAGAAGCGGCGGCAGTAGGCATCGCCGAGGGGGTCCGCGCCGTGCTCGATCGCCGCGCGGATATCGCCATCAAACAACGGAAATGACTCGGGCGTTTCCGAGGTCAGCGTCTCCTCCGCCTCACTCCAGCCGGGAACCATGCGAGCGCCGAGGGCAAGCGCCAGTGACACGAGGTCCGCTGCTCGCGTTTCCTGTGGGTTCTCGATCGCGAGTGCCACGCTGTTTCTAGTCCTCTCCGCGGGGTGGCTTGGCCGACCGAATCTCTCCTCGATTGTAGTGCCTCGACACCTGGCACAGGAAAACAGGGCGCCTGTGCGCACATGAAGCGGCTCTGCGGCTATGGTATCCAGATCGGCCGCGCGTCTCTCGCTTGCGGCCAGAGGTTGAGGACTACGAGAACATGGCGGGTGCAATCAGGCGACATAACGCGCGATCGAGCGGCGTGAGGGCCGAGGGGAGCGGGGCGACGCGCCTCGTGGTGCTGGTGGCCAGCATCGTGGGGTTGGGGGGGTATCTCTATCCGTTTCTGCTACCGCTTGGGGAGGGGGTCGGGGGCGACGCGGCGGCGCATGCGGACGATGCGCCGCTGCTCTTCGCGGCCGTCACCGGGTTCTGCCTGCTGGCGATCCTGACGGCGATCGCCGACGACCACGGCGGGGTCGCCCGCTCCAAGACGGTGGCCCTGCTCGGCGTGCTGGTCGCGCTCGATGCGATGCTGCGCCTCGTCCCCAGTGTGCTCGGCGCGTCGCCGATCTTTCTGCTCATCATCCTCGTCGGCGCCGTGTTCGGGGCCACGTTCGGTTTCCAGATGGGGGCCCTGACGGTGCTGCTGTCGGCGTTCATCACCGGCGGCGTGGGGCCGTGGCTGCCCTACCAGATGCTCGGCGCCGGGTGGATCGGGTTGACCGCCGGCTGGCTGCCGCGCGGCGGTTCGCCGCGGCGGCGCCTCGCCGTCCTGGCGATCTTCGGCGCCCTCTGGGGATTCCTCTTCGGTGCCCTGCTCAACCTCTGGTTCTGGCCGTTCGCGGCGCCGGGCGCCGGTGCGGCCACCGACCTCTACTGGGCGCCCGGCCTCTCGCTCGCCGAGACGGTCGCGCGCTACGCGCGTTTCTACCTGACCACCTCGCTCGCCTTCGACCTCTTCCGGGCCATTGGCAACGCCGCGCTGGTGCTGACGCTCGGCGGCCCCGCCCTGCGCGTGCTGGAGCGCTACCGCGCCCGCTTCACCTGGCAACCCTGGGTGGAGACCGCCGCGAGTGGAGATGCAGCGATGTCCGAGCGAGCCGCGCCACCACTGCCCGTACAATGACCGGAGTCATCAGGAATACGCGCTGGTCGGTTCATGACTCCCGCACGGGAGGAGGTGCCCGATGGATGTCGTCAACCCGATTGTCAGGCGGTGGCAGCAGGATGCGGCGGCCGATCCGGTCGCGTTCTGGGAGCGGGCGGCCGAGCGGTGCGGCTGGTTCCGGCGGTGGGACGAGGTGTTCGTCTGGGAGCCGCCGACCTTTCGCTGGTTTGCCGGTGGACAGACCAATATCAGCTACAACGCCCTCGACCGCCACGTCGCGGCCGGCCGCGGCGACCACCCGGCGCTGATCGGCCTCGACGAGCGGAGCGGGCGGCGCGTCTTCACCTACGCCGAGCTGCTCGATGGCGTGAAGCAGGTCGCGGCCGGGTTGCGGGCGCTCGGGGTGAGTCGTGGCGACCGGGTGGCGATCTACATGCCGACCATGCCCGAAGCGATCATGGCGATGCTCGCGGCGACCCGGATCGGCGCCATCCACCTCGTCGTCTTTGCCGGCTTCGGTAGCGGCGCGCTCGCCGAGCGGATGCGCCTCGCCGAGGCGCGGGTGCTGCTGACGGTCGACCGGACCTGGCGCAAAGGCCGCGACATCCCCCTCTGGCCGATTGTCGTGGAGGCGCTGCGCGACCCGGCGTCACCGGTGAAGCGCGTCGTGGTCCTGACGCGGGAGGGTGGCGAGGGCGTCGGGCCGGCACTCGAAGCCGGCCGTGATCTGTCGTGGCGGGAGTTCCTCGACGGCGGTGTGGGGCAGCCGACCGATCACGAGGCGATGGAGGCCAACGAGGCGGCGTTCGTGCTGGCAACCTCCGGCACGACAGCGAAACCGAAGCTGGCGGTCCACAGCCACGGTGCCTATCAGGTCGGGATCAGCAGCACCGGCCGCTGGTGCTTCGGTCTCACGCCGGAGGATAGCTGGTGGTCGACCTCCGATATCGGCTGGATCGTCGGTCACAGCTTCATCGTCTACGGCCCGCTGCTGGCCGGCTGCACGACGATTGCCTACGAGGGCGCGCTGGACTTTCCGGGACCGGCGGCGTTCTACCAGACCATCGCGCGGGAGCGGGTGTCCGGCCTGTTCACGGCGCCGACGGCGGTGCGGATGCTGATGGCCTATGGCGTCGAGGCGGCGCGCGGCGTCGACCTAGCGTCGGTGACGCGCGTCTTTTGCGCGGGCGAGGTGCTCAACGTGCCGGCCTGGGAGTGGCTGCAGCGGCAGGTCTTCGGGGACCGCGTCCCGGTCATCGGCCACATGTGGCAGACGGAGACGGGCGGGCCGGTCTTCG
>JACDBO010000263.1 GCA_013694885.1 Chloroflexia bacterium
CACCCGTGAGACCTTGGACGAGGCCATCGCGGCCGGACTCGCCACCATCACCGCCGCCGATGCCCAAGCCTGGTTCGCCCATTGCGGCTACCCCATTCCGGCCCAACTATTATGCTAACCGCTCTAGACCAGCAGCGCCGGGGCCCGTCGGCGCCGCAGCTTGCCTCTACACGTCAAAGTTCGCTGAGCGCTTGTTGAACTCCGGGAGTTTGAGGCCAAGCATCGAAGCGGCGGCGACGCGGTCGCCGTCGGTCTGGGACAGGGCCTCGGTAAACGCCTGCCGCTCGATGTCGTGCAGCAATTCCTTGATCGTCGTGCCGCGACGGAGACGCTCGCCCACATCGATGAGGCGGCGGCTGTCGGCGCCGAAAAAGCTGACGTGCTGCTCGGTGATGACGCCGCCATGCGAGAGCACAGTGGCCCGCTCGATGAGATTTTCGAGTTCCCGGACATTTCCCGGCCAGTCGTACTCCATCAGGGCGTCCATCGCGCCTTGACTGACCCGTGCCGGCTCGGAGCTGGGTGTGAATCGATGCTTCTGGACGAAGTGCTCGACGAGCAGCGGGATGTCGTC
Organism: Chloroflexia bacterium; assembly: GCA_013694885.1. Lineage (GTDB taxonomy): Bacteria > Chloroflexota > Chloroflexia > Thermomicrobiales > UBA6265 > JACDBO01. The sequence goes on from JACDBO010000263.1 coordinate 575, forward strand.
CATTCGGTCCCGCAGTGCCGGCAGGTGAATCGCGATCACGTTGAGCCGGTAGAAGAGGTCCTCGCGGAAGCGCCCCGCTTCGATCTCCTGGGCGAGAATCTTGTTGGTGGCGGCGACGACGCGAGTGTCGACTTTGACGGAGATTGTTCCCCCGACTCGCTCGAACTCACGCTCCTGCAGGACGCGAAGCAGCTTCTTTTGGGTGGCGAGCGACATCTCGCCGACTTCGTCGAGGAAGATCGTTCCCTTGTTGGCCATCTCGAAGCGGCCCTTGCGCTGATTGATCGCGCCGGTAAACGAGCCTTTCTCATGTCCGAAGAGTTCGCTTTCGAGGAGCGTTTCGGGAAGCGCCGCGCAGTTCACCTTAATGAGGGGGCCGCGTGCATAGCTCGAGCTGCGGTGGAGGATGGTCGCAATCAGCTCCTTGCCCGTCCCGGTCTCGCCACTGACCAGCACCGTGGCCTCGGAGCGAGCGACGCGGCCGACCGTCTTGTAGACATCCTGCATCGCGGCGCTGTTGCCGATCAGGACCTCGTTCGGATCCCGCTCGCCGAGTCGGGAGGAAAGCTCCAGTACCTGTTCACTGAGTCGTTGGTGTTCGAAGTAGCGCTGGACCGTCAGCAAGACATCATCCAGATCGAACGGCTTGGTCAAGTAGTCATAGGCGCCAAGCTGCATCGCCTCGATCGCCACGTTGGAGGTTCCGTACGCGGTCATGACGATAATCGGCAGCTGCTCGCCGTTCGTTGTTCGTTTCTCGCGCAGAACCTCCAGACCAGTCCGGTCCGGCATTCGGACATCCATCATGACCAGGCTGGGTCGCGATGAGTTGACCTTGCCAAGGGCGTCTATCACGCCCTGCCCGGAGTCCACCTCATCCACGTCGAAACCTTCATCCTGGAGCAAGTCACGAAGGACGCCGCGGATCGCGGCATCGTCGTCGGCTATGAGAATGCGTTGCATCAGGTCTCCGTAGGTTTGGGCGCTGGGCACCGTCGCACGCCTGGCCGGGTATGCTCCCGCCCGCGCTCGGATGACGAATCTCTTGATTATAGCCAACTCGCCCAATGCTGATCCCTCGTGATTGTGACTCACGGCGCATCGCGCATAATCCGGTACATGGATTGGCTTTCGCGCGATGCTCGAGCGGCGATTTCGGGTCGATGCGTTCTGAGAAAATGCGAGAGGGAATGACAACCTACGACAGAGTCGTGTTGATCGGGTTCAGCGGGACGGGGAAAACAACCGTCGCCTCCGGTCTGGCGCATCAACTTGGCTGGCATCCGAGAGACACGGACGCGGAGATCGAGGCGCGTCTCGGGCGCTCGATTCCGGAGGTCTTTGCGCACGACGGCGAGCAGTTCTTTCGTGCCGAGGAGCGGAGGACGCTGCTGGACGCACTTGCGCGGCAGCGGGTTGTGATCGCGACAGGAGGCGGCGCGATCCTCGCCGACGAACTCTGGAGCGAGGACGCGCTCAAGCAGCCTCGCACACTGGTGATAGCGCTTGAAGCTTCACCTGAGACCATCTGGGCGCGGCTTTCGTCTCAGGCGGCGGCAGAAGGTCGCCGTGCTGAGCGCCCGCTTCTCGCTGGTTCAGACCCCCTGACTCGAATGTGCGCGCTCAAGGCGGAGCGGCAACCGATCTACGACCGCGCGGCGTTGACGCTCTCGACTGACCGGCTCACTCCGGGTCAGCTGATTGCCGAAATCGTGAGCATACTGGATGGACAACGCCCTCGTGCCTCCACGCTGACGTTGGATGCCCCGTCCGGGCGGTCGGAGATCGTCAC
>JACDBO010000276.1 GCA_013694885.1 Chloroflexia bacterium
GGATTGGGACGAAGGCAACCCACTGCGCAAGGACTACCCACTGCGCGGTTGGCGCGAGTTCCCGGTCTACAACACCGAACGCACCGTCCCGCGGGTCCGCACGCGCTGGACCGGAAGGGGGGTCTGACACCGATGGCCATCACCACCGACCCAACCACCACCGACACCCCGTTCGGCACACCCGGCGCCATCGTCCGCGAGGACATGCCGGAAACCGGGACGCTGGAGATCACCGACGAGCAGGCGCTCGATACCGGCGAGCGGCTGATCACGCTCAACATGGGCCCGCAGCACCCCAGCACCCACGGCGTGATGCGCGTCATCCTCAAGCTTGACGGCGAGATGGTCACCGACTGCGACCCCGTCATCGGCTATCTCCACCGCGGCACCGAGAAGCTGGGCGAGGCGCACCGCTACGTCCAGGTGACACCGTGGACCGACCGCACCGACTACGTCGCCGCGCCACTCAACAACCTGGGCTACATCCTCGCCGTGGAGAAGCTCTGCGGTGTCGAGGCGCCGGAGCGGGCCCAGTATTGGCGCGTGATCATGGGCGAACTCAGCCGGGTCGCCTCCCATCTGATCTGGCTCGGCACGCACGCGCTGGACATCGGCGCGCTGTCGATGTCGCTCTACTGCTTTCGCGAACGCGAGATCATCCTCGACATCTTCGAGGCGTTCTGCGGCGCCCGCCTGACCACCAACATGATGGAGGTCGGCGGTTTCTCCCGCCCGATCCCGGAAAACCTCGTGCCGCAGATCCGCAACTTCCTGCGCATCTTCCCGGACCGCCAGCGGGAGTACGCCGACCTGCTGAGTTCAAACCCGATCTGGATGGCGCGGACCAAGGGCGTCGGCGTCATCTCCCCCGAGGCGGCCGTCTCCTACGGGCTGACCGGCGCCTGCCTGCGCGGATCAGGTATCAACTACGACGTGCGCAAGGCCAGCCCCTACCTCGTCTATGACCGGTTCGACTTCGAGGTGCCGCTCGGCCAGTACGGCGACACCTTCGACCGCTACCTCGTCCGCATGGAGGAGATGCGCCAGGCCTGCCGGATCGTCGAGCAGGCGCTGGATTACGTCGAGTCGATGGACTCCCCGCTGATGGCCTACGAGTCGAATTACGTGATCCCGCCGCACAAGGGCGCGATGACGACCGCCGAGGACATGCAGCGCCACTTCATCTGGGTGATCAAGGGGTTCAACCCACCCGTCGGCGAGGTCTACCAGGCGATCGAGCAATCCAAAGGCGAGCTCGGCTACTACATCGTCTCCGACGGTGGCCCGATGCCCTACCGCTTCCGCATCCGCACCCCCGACTTCGTCAACCTCGCCGTTCTGCCGCACATGGCCCACGGCGCGATGCTGGCCGACGTCGTCGCCCTGATCGGCACCATCGACATCGTCCTCGGCTCCGTCGACCGCTAGGAGACGTGGCATGGCCACACCCGCGCTGCTGACGGCCGACGAGTTCGAGGTGATGCCAGGATGCAAGCGGTGTGAGCTGATCCGGGGTGAGATACGCGAGCGGCCATATCTCGGCGGCCTCGGTGGACGAGTCAACGCACAACTGACCGCCGAGATTGGCCGGTTCAACAATCAGGACCAGTTGGGAGCAGCGTACTGCGGTGCGAGTTATGTTCTTTCCCGTGATCCCGACACTGTGCTTGGGCCGCACATCTCATTTGTCCGCGCTGGACAACCACCCAAGGATGATCGGGATGGGTTTCTGCGCCGAATCCCTGACCTGGCGATAGAGATCGTCGCACCAGACGAAGGGTTCAGCGAGCTATTCGAGAAGGTCGCGATCTTGCACCATGCTGGCGTACCGCTCGTATGGGTCGTCGATACGTTCTGCAAGATGGTCTTCGTTTGGCATGCAAACGGCACCGCTCAGACACTCACTCAGAGCGATACACTGGGCGGCGAAGAGGTGCTTCCGGGCTTCCATCTACCACTCGCGGACATCTTCCGATAGCGCGATCGCTTGCCGGTCGGCGTGGTGGCGTAGAGAGGTAGGAAATGATGACGACGACAACGACAGCGGTGCAGAACCTGCCCGAACAGCGTGTCACTCTCAACAATGTCTCGTGGACGACCTACGAGTCGCTGCTTGCCGACCACGTTGACAGCAGCGTGCCGCACTTCGCCTACGACCAGGGGATGTTGGAGATCGTGAGCCCATCTACCGGTCACGAGGAAACCAACCGAACACTGGCGATGCTGGTCGAGGTGATCGCGGAAGAACTGTTGATTAACGTGAGAAACGTCGGATCAATGACGTTCAAGCGCGAAGACATACTGCGCGGATTCGAGCCAGATACGAGCTTCTATATCCAAAGCGCGCCTCGGGTTGCCGGGAAAGTGCAGCTCGACGCCGCCGTCGACCCACCGCCCGATCTGGTCATTGAGATCGACGTCACCAGTTCGTCGCTGAACAAGCTCTCCATCTACGCTCAGATGGGCATTCCCGAAGTTTGGCGTTATTTGCCAGAATCAGATCAGGTGAGCATTCTTCGGCTCGAGGAAGGTGCGTACGCTGCACTCAACGAGAGTCCCGCCTTTCCCTCGCTTACCCCTGACGATCTGGTGCGGTTGGTTGTTGCCAGTCGATCGCTCCAGCGCATCGACTGGCTCAAAAATGTGCGCGCTTGGGTACGGGCGCGGGAAGTGGCGCCCGATCGTTCCGGCGACGAGTAGCGATGCACGTTTTCGCGTGCGACAACGGTCGGACAATCGCGGTACCATAGCGAACGGCCGCTGGCTCGTGCGTCGGCGGCGGGGAAGGCAGGCGCGCACCTCGCGAAAAGCAGAGGGCGCGCCCAGCAAGGGCTGACAGATACCGATGGCGGAGCAACCGATCTGGCTCACGTTTATCGTGGCCTTCATCATCATGAACGTCCTGCTCGTGGGCATGGCGTACATGACCTACTTCGAGCGCAAGGTCATGGCGGCGATGCAGGACCGGATGGGTCCGACGCGCACCGGCCCCAAGGGCCTGCTCCAACCGATTGCCGACGGCATCAAGCTGCTGGGCAAGGAGGACCTGATCCCGGCCGCCGCCGACAAGGTCGTCTTCTTCTTCGCGCCGCTGATCGTCTTCGTCACCGCCCTCGTCTCCGTCGCGGTCATCCCCTTCGGCGGCACGGTCCAAATCTTCGGTCGCGACGTCAACCTCTTCGTCACCGATCTCAACGTCGGCGCGCTGTTCATCCTCGCTATCGGCTCCGCCGGCGTCTACGGCATCATCCTCGGCGCCTGGGCTTCGGCGAACCGTTATTCCCTGCTCGGCGGGCTGCGCTCGGCCGCTCAGGTCGTCTCCTACGAGATCATCCTCGGCCTGTCGCTCGTCGGCATCTTCCTGATCACCGGTTCGCTCAGCCTGCGCGACATCCTGCTCGCTCAGCAGCAACCGCTGGAGTTCGGCCCGCTCTCGCTCAGCAACTGGTACATCCTCTCCCAACCGCTCGCCTTCGTCCTCTTCCTGATCGCCGCCGTGGCGGAGACCAACCGGGCTCCCTTTGACCTGCCCGAGGCCGAGACCGAGCTCGTCTCCGGGTTCCACACCGAGTACTCGGCGTTCCGGTTCTCCTTCTACTTCCTCGGTGAGTACATCAACATGATCGTCGTCTCCCTCTTCGCCAGCACCCTCTTCCTGGGAGGAACGAGCGGGCCCGGTTCCGAGGCGTACTGGGGTCTCGGCCTGCTCTGGCTGCTGCTGAAGACAGTCATCTTCCTCTTCTTCTACGTCTGGCTGCGGACCACACTTCCCCGCTTCCGCTTCGACCAGTTGATGGGGATCGCCTGGAAGGTGCTGCTGCCGCTGGCGCTGCTCAACATCGTCATCACGGCCTTCATTCGCCTGGTCAGCAACGGGCAGGTGTTCTAGCGCATGCGATGCCGACTCCGTCATTTCGAGTGCACGAGAACTCTCTTGTTCCGTCGGCACGCGTCACACATCAACGAGAGATTTCTCGCTGCGGCTCGAAATGACAGATTAGGCGGCTCGGAGTGACAAACCTGGCACATTTTCGGCAGGTTGTACGAGGCCGCGCCGACCGCACCAGGCACGATAGGGGTACCGACGAATGCCCTGGGATGTGATCTTCTTCTACCTGATCGGTGGGGTGAGCGTGCTCACCGCGCTCGGCGTGGTCGTGGCCAATAACCCGGTCCACGCCGGGATATTCCTAGTGATCTGCTTCCTCAACGTCGCCGGCATCTTCGTGATGCTCGGCGCCGAGTTTCTGGCCGTCACCCAGGTAATCGTCTACACCGGCGCGATCCTCGTCCTCGTCCTCTTCGTGCTGATGCTGGTCGACCCGGACGACCTGCCCGAGTTTCACACCGCACGGCCGGTGCAGCGCTACGTCGGTTTCCTGCTCGGCGCCGTGCTGCTGCTCGAAGTCGGTGCCGCGATCCTGACCTGGACGCGGTTCGCACCCGAAGGAACGGCCACTCCGGAGAACATCGCCTTCGTCGGCGGCAACACCCAGGCGCTCGGCCGGCTGCTCTACACCGACTATCTCCTTGCCTTCGAGGTCATCTCGCTCGTCCTGATCGTGGGTATCATCGGCGCCATCGTCCTGGCGCTGCCGGAGCGACTCGGCGAGCGCACCGGCACGCGACGCGATACCATCAGCCTCGGCCATGCCCGCGGCACCGACACCGCCGCACTCCCGGTCGGGCCGCGCGGCGAGACGCCGATCACGGTCGACCGCGACCGCGCCCAACCCACACCGGCCATGACGCGCGGTCTGATCATGGCCAAGGACGCCGACGAGTACACGACGGTCTAGCGCTGTGCGGGCCGGGAGGATGAGACGAGAACGGCATGGGTGAGCTGGGGATCGAGCACTTCCTGTTCCTGAGCGCGGCGCTCTTCATCATCGGGATGATGGGGGTGCTGACGCGCCGCAACGTCCTGATCATCTTCATGTGCGTCGAACTGATGGTGACTGCCGTCAATATCTCGCTCGTCGCCTTCGGTGTGGCCACCGACACGATGAATGGGCAAGCCTTCGTGATCTTCACCGTCTCTGTCGCCGCCGCCGAAGCCGCGGTCGGCCTCGGCATCATCCTGGCGCTGAATCGACGCGGCAAGTCGCTGGATGTCGACGACATCCGCGCCCTGCGGGATTGAGGTGGGGCTTCGGTATGGCCGCTCTCCAAGGTTGTCATTTTCGAGCTGCAGCGAGAAATCTCTCGTTCAAGGGAAGCACGGTGCCCATCAACGAGAGATTCCTCGTGCGCTCGGAATGACAGAGTGGCGGGTGAGGCGAGAGATGCAGGTGTCTACTCTCGTTGCGTGGGGACCTCTTGATGGCTGATCTGCTGTTCTTGATCCCGCTGCTGCCGCTGGCGGCGTTTGCGGTCAACATCCTGTTCGGGCGGGCGTTGCTCGGCGACAAGGCGCATTGGGTTGCCGTGCCGGCCGTCTTCCTCTCCTGGCTGCTCTCGGTGCTCGTCTTCTTCGACATCCGGGGGAACGACGAGCCGCTGCACCAGCGTCTCTTCACCTGGATCCCGTCCGGCGATTTCACTGTGGACGTCTCGCTCTACGCCGACCAACTCACCGCGGTGATGCTACTCGTCGTGACCACGGTCGGTCTCCTCGTCCACGTCTACTCCGTCGGCTATATGCACGGCGATGGCGGCTACTACCGCTTCTTCGCTTACCTACCCCTCTTCGTCTTCTCGATGCTGATGCTGGTGCTGGCCGACAACTTGCTGGTGCTGTTCGTCTTCTGGGAAGCAGTCGGACTCTGTTCGTACTTCCTGATTGGCTACTACTTCAAGCGTCGTTCGGCCAATAACGCCGCGAAGAAGGCGTTCATCGTCAACCGGATCGGTTATCTCGGTTTCGGCCTCGGAATCATGCTCGCCTACTGGACGTTTGGAACGATCTCCTTTC
>JACDBO010000280.1 GCA_013694885.1 Chloroflexia bacterium
TGAGTGGACTCGGCGTGCTGCGGCGGCGGCGCGACCTCGCCTTTGTCGCCGGGATGTCGGTGCTGGCCTGGCTGTTCGAGGCATCGATGTACTGGGAGCTGGCGCGCGGCTTTGGCGGCGCGGTCGAGCGGGCGATGGGGGTGGCGGCGACGCTGCTGACGACCGGCGTCGCCATGTTGGCGACGCTGATCCCGTCATCGCCGGGCTACATCGGTCAGTTCGAGTACGGGGTCAAGCTCGTCCTCAGCGGCGCCCTCGGCGTGGCGGAAGGGCCGGCGCTGGCCTACGCCATCCTCGTCCACGTCGCGCTCTACGTACCAATCACCCTCTTGGGCGTCTTCGAGTGGTCCCGCCTGCACCTCTCCCTCGGCGATGTCCGCCAACCGGACGATTTCGAAGAGGACAGACGGGAGAGGACAGAGGACAGAGGACAGGGGACAGTGGACGGGCTGTTCGTCGCGGGTGGACGGGGGAGTGACCTGGACACGGAACCCCGACCATGAACGTCGTTCTATCCTCTATCCTCTATCCTCTGTCCTCTAATAATTCCATTGAGCTCTGGCAGGCGATTGTGCTCGGTTTCGTGCAAGGACTCACGGAGTTTCTGCCGATCTCGTCGTCCGGGCACCTGATCATTTTTCCGTGGCTGTTCGGCTGGGAGGAGCCGGGGCTCGCCTTCGACGCCGCGTTGCACTTGGGCACGCTGGTCGCCGTTGTTGTCTATTTCTGGCGGGACATCCTCGGGATGGTGCGCGCCGTGCCGAGCGCCGCCCGCGCGCCGTGGTTGGCGTTGCGGCCGTCCAGCGAGGGGCTCACGGTGCGGCACCGCGACGGGCGGCTCGGCTGGCTGATCGCGATTGGTACGCTGCCGGGGTTGGCCGCCGGGTTGCTGTTCGAAGGCGCGATCGGCGGCTCCTTCCACGCCGGCAGTAACCAGACGCGCGCGATCCTCACCATCGCGACCATGCTGATCGTCGTCGGCGGGCTGATGGCCCTGGCCGAGCGCCGCGCCGCGCACCGCCGCGATACCGATCACCTGACCTGGGCCGATGCCCTCGTCGTCGGTGCGGCCCAGGCGGTGGCGTTGATTCCCGGTACGTCGCGTTCCGGGGCGACGCTGACCGCCGCGCTCTTCCGCGGCCTGCGCCGGCCGGATGCCGCCCGCTTCTCGTTTCTGCTGGGGATGCCGCTCATTCTCGGCGCCGGGCTCAAGTCGGTGCTCGATGCCGCCAGCGCGGGGATGACCGGCGCCGAGGTGACGACCTTCGTGGCTGGCGGTCTCACCTCGGCGCTGGTCGGCTTCGGCACGATCTGGGGCTTGCTCCGCTTTCTGCAGCGGCGGAGCACGATGGTCTTCGTCGTCTACCGCATCCTCTTCGGTCTGCTCCTGCTCACCCTGCTGGCGCTCCGCTGAAGTGAAAGCCCTCACCCTCGACGAAGGGCCGAGGGCCATCCGCTCAGAACTCCGGCTCCGGGACCGACACCGGCTCGTCGCTCACGGCGTCCGCCTCGTGGAACGGACCATCGCCCGGCATCAGCGGGCGACCTGGGTGACCGCGACGATGCCCGCGACCATCCGGGCCATCGAGTTCGTGCCCGAGCGATTCGTGGCGGAGAGTGACCGGCCCGCCCGCGCCGATGGACGCGGTCAGCAGCAAAACAGCGTGGGTAAGTCGACGCGAGGCGCGGGCCGACGCGGTGGCCCGGGCGAAGGCGCCGCCCGTATACAGATCGTAGGTGGTGGCGTAGATCGCCTGGGCCGTGGTTACGGAGAACGTCACGTCCGTATTGGTCGAGGCCGCGGTCTCGTCGCTCACCATCTTGAGCGCGTCGTAGACGCCGGCGAGTACCCGGCTGGACCGCGCCTGCTGCGACGGCAATCCGGGATAGGTGAGCTGGGCGACGATGAGATCACCGCCGGCCTCCGCGGTCGCGCTGGCGGCCAGCGACAGGCGCACCGCCTCGGAGGTGTCGCCACCGTCGGTCGCCTGTTGCGCACGGTCGCGCAGGGTCACCGCTTGGGTCAGCAGGGTGTCGATCGTGGTCGCGTCGAGTTGCGTGGCGACGGCCGCGCGGTCGGTCTGGACAGTGGTGATGGTGCCGCTCGCCCATTCGATGGCGGTGGTGGCGCGTTCGGTGGAGCGGTCATCCGCCCGTTCGTCCGTGCCGGTCCCGGTGTTTGCCGAAGGGCTGGCCTCCGGTGTGGCGCCCTGATTCTGGGCGCTGCCAATCTGGAACAGAGTGGTGGTCGCCAGACCGGCACCGAGGGTGCCGGCAATCAGGCGGCGACGGTCGAAGGCTCCTTGGGTACTCATCGTGTTGCTCCTTGCTCCTTGCTCCTGAAATCGTCGTGCGGAGGTCGTCCGAAACTGCCTCGGTGCCGCGCGTTGGCGGCGGCGCGCGCTTGGGCGGGCGATGCGTGTTCATTCAGGTACCCTGTCCACGGTCGGTCGTTATGGTGTCCGCTCCTTTCACGCCTACGATTCGACCCGAGCCTAACGGTAGAAAGTGAAGCTCAACACCGGCGTCCAGCTCGCTGGGAAAATGCTGGGAACGCTTGAGGACCGCCCGCTCGCATTCCCAGCAAACTCTCAGGTAACGTGGAGATGTGGTGGAGATCGATTGTGTAGGCTCGACCATGCCGGACTGAACGTGACCGGCGTCAGGCAGGGGCGACAGAGC
>JACDBO010000285.1 GCA_013694885.1 Chloroflexia bacterium
CTATGCGGCTTGCCGGTCCGGAGACGGGTCCGGCCTCGCTCGACCCAGCCCTCTCCCGCGACCTGGCGACGAACCAGCTCGTGCGGCAGGTGTTTCGCGGTCTGATGCGGTTCGATGTAAACGTCAACGCCGTGCCCGCGCTCGCCGCCGAGGTCCAGGTCGATGCCGAGGGCCGAATCTACCGGTTCCGATTGCGAGACGATGCGGTCTTCCACGACGGCCGGCCGGTGACCGCCACGGATGTCGTCGACTCGCTGAGTCGGGCACTCGACCCGGCCATCGCTGGTGGCGATGCCAGCCGCCTGGCGAGTCCGACCTACCTCGCCGACATCGTCGGCGCCGCCGATTTGTTGGCGGGGCGGGCTTCGCGGCTGGCGGGCGCCACGGCCGTCGACGAGCGCACCGTCGAGGTAGCGCTGACGGCGCCGCGGGCGACGTTTCTGATGAAGCTCGCCAGCGTACCGGCGGCCATCGTCGATACCGGGCAGGCGGCCGCCGATGCGGAGTGGTGGCGAGCGCCGAACGGCACCGGTCCGTTCCGTGTCGCCGCGTGGGAGCCCGAGGCGCTCCTGACGCTGGAGGCGCTGCCGGTCTACCTGGGCGAGACATCCGCGCTCAGCCGGGTCGAGATCCTGCTGGGGCCATCCGCCAGCCTGCCTTTCAACCTCTACCAGGCGGGGGAGATCGACCTGCTGGAGTCCGTGCCCGGCAAGAGCGTGGCGTGGGTGCGCGATCCGGCCAGCGCTCTCGCCGGTACGCTGCTTGAAACGCCCCTCTTTGCCGTCAGCTATGTCGCGTTCGGCAATCAGACATCGCCGTACGACGATGTGAACCTGCGGCGCGCTCTGCGTCTCGCGTTTCCAACGCGCAAGATTGCCGAGGTCAGCGAGGCCGGCACCGTCGACGTGGCCACCGGCATTGTGCCGCGCGGGATGCTGGGTCGCGACTGGGCGACCGACCGCATGGAACCGGACCTCGACGCCGCGCGGCGCGCGATCGCCGCCTCCGGCTTCGGCTCCCCCGAGGAGGTGCCACCGCTGCCTATCTATTGCGCTGATCCCGACCCGGTGGAAGCGCTGCGCGACGTCCTCGCCGGGCAGCTCGGTCTGCGCATCGAGGTCATCCAGGTCAACTGGCCTGATTTCCTCGGCGGGCTCGCGGCGCGTCTCTTCCCCGCCTACGCGCTGTATTGGGGCGCGGACTACCCCGATCCCGAGAGTATCTTGTGGATGCTCTTCGGTTCCGACAGCCCGGATAACTACACGGGCTATCGCCACGCCGAGCTGGACGCGCTCCTCGCGGAAGCGGCCGGGGTAGCCGACAGTGGCGCCCGCGCGCCGCTCTACCAGCGGGCGCAGGAGGTGCTCCTCGACGACGGCGCGATGATCCCGTTCTACTTCGATATCGCCTACACGCTCGTGCGGCCGGAGGTTGCTGGCGTCGAGGTGACGGCCCTCGGCATCCTCGGGTTCGAGCGCGTGCGAGTGGAGCGCTAGCCGTGCATCACCAACCTGACGCGGCGGCAGAGGTCGTGGTCGCGCCGCTGACGCGTGACGACGTACCGCGGCTGCGTCTAGGCAACGATCCGCCGCTCACGCAGCGGCAGGCGGTCAACCTGCTTCTTACCTACCCTGGCCGGTCGGTCTGGATCCCGACGACGGGTGAGTATGCGGTCGTGGCGCCGTGGCGGCACCGGCCCGAATTGCCGGTTATCCAGGCCCTGGCGGCGTTTCGTCACGAGTTCAGACTACTCCAGGCCCTGATCGCGCGGGTGCGCGAGGCGGGTGCGGCGGCGCTGCTCATGATGGACGCCGATGAAACGCGGCGGGCCGATTTCTATCAACGCCACGGTCTTGAGCAAGTGGAACGGATTCAAACCTACGAGTTGCCATCGCCGCAAGTGCGGACGGAACCCAACGGCCGGGCTCGCCTCCGGTATGTGCGAGCCGATCCGCGGGATCAGGCCATGCTCGGTGCGCTCGTCTCGCTCGATCACGACGCCTTTCCCTGGCTTTGGCAGAACAGCGCCGAGGAGTTCCGCCTCTACCTCGCCATGCCGGAGGTTGAGGTCTGGGTGGGGCTACGCGGCGAGCGGCTGGTCTCGTACGTCGGGCTCACCCATTTCCCAGGATGGGGGCATCTGGATCGGATCGCGGTTTCGCCGGTGGCCCAGAGCGCCGGCTTCGGTCGCGAGTCGCTGCGCTTCGCGGTCCACCGCGTTGCCGAGTTGGGCGCGCGACGGATGGGGCTCAGCACCCAGGGCGACAATGTCCGCTCGCAGCGTCTCTACGAGAGCGTCGGCTTTCGGCGGACCGCCGAGCACGATTATTCGGTCCGCGGCGTCGTGTTCGACCAGCGCCTGCTCGAACGCCACGAGTGATCGCTCTGGTCGGGACCATCCGCGCTTGGTAGGCTCCTTTCGTGGGCGCGAGTATTCGCGCCGCAGTCTGCACAGTAGGAGCGAACAGCGCGTAATGGGCAGCAGTTTCGGTCGGATCTTCAAGCTGACGACCTGGGGTGAATCCCACGGGCCGGCGCTCGGTGTCGTCGTCGAGGGGTGCCCGGCCGGGGTGGCGCTCGACCTCGCGGACATCCAGCACGAGCTCGACCGGCGCCGCGTCGGGCAGAGCAAGGTGACCTCGCCGCGCAACGAGCGCGACCAGGCCGAGCTCCTCTCCGGTGTGTTCGAAGGGGTGACGACCGGCGCGCCGATCTCGCTGATTACGTACAATCGTGATGTCGATTCCTCAAAATACGAGAATCTGCGTGATGTCTTTCGGCCCGGCCACGCCGATTACACCTACTGGGCCAAATACGGACATCGCGATCACCGGGGCGGCGGCCGGTCCTCGGCCCGCGAGACGTGGGGCCGGGTGGCGGCCGGCGCCATCGCCCGCAAGATTCTGGCGTCCGTCGGCGTCGAGGTCTACGGGTTCACCCGCGAGATCGGCGGCATCGCCATGGAGCGGTTCGAGCGGGATCAGATCGAGCGCAACCTCGTCCGCTGCCCGGACCCGGAGGCGGCCGAGCGCATGGTGACGGCGATCACGACGGCCAAGGACGAGCAGGACAGCCTCGGCGGCATCGTCGAGGCGCGCGCCACCGGTGTGCCGCCCGGACTTGGGGAGCCGACATTCGACAAGCTGGATGCGCTGATCGGGCAGGCGATGCTCAGCATCCCGGCGGTCAAGGGGGTCGAACTCGGTGGCGGTTTCGCGGTGGTGCGCTCGCGAGGTTCAGCGGCGAACGACGCCTTCTATCTCGATGACGGACGGGTGCGGACTCGCACCAACAATGCGGGCGGCAGCCTCGGCGGGCTCTCCTCCGGCGAGGAGCTGATTGTCCGTGTCGCGGTCAAGCCGACCTCGTCGGTGGCCCGGCCGCAGGAGACCATCGACATGACCATGCAGCCCCGGACGATCCTCGTCGAGGGTCGCCACGATCCCTCGGTGGTTCCCCGCGCCGTGCCGGTCGTCGAAGCGATGCTCGCCATCGTCCTCGCCGACCTCCTCCTCCTCAACCGCGCCGCCCGCATCGACTGGCCGGCTGGTTAGGGTCAGACGGAATTCGGCCCAGCGCGGTGGAGAGGCCCCCCGAGCGCGGGAGGGGGAAGTTCGTCCCTCTCCCGGAC
>JACDBO010000294.1 GCA_013694885.1 Chloroflexia bacterium
ACCGGCTGGCCTCGGCTTGGCTGAGGCCAGCGTCAATGGCTCCCAGCCGCCGCTCACGGAGGTCGACCGAGTATTGCTTCATCCCACTAGGCTCTCACAAGCCCAATTGCTCCGCAACCCGCTCTAGACGCCAATCCCGCGGCTGATCAGGCTCCTTCGGTTTTCCCATCGCTGGTGGCAGGAAGTTCCGCAGACACCGCACATGACTCGACGCCGTTCGTTGAAGCTCGGGGATCGCCTCGGCCGGGCAATGGAATACGGCCGATCGATTCAGATGCTTGCGCCGCGAACCCCTGCACCTGCGCACGGGTCGGTTTCTTGCCCGCACGGTAATAGAAATCGGCGGCGCGACCAGCCGTCACCGTGCCGGCGTACGCAATGGCGACTTTGGGAATCGTCCCGGCGGCAAGCGGGATGAAGGACGCTGCTTCCCGCGCCACCGTGCGCCAGAAGAAGCCGGCGCCGACGACGGGCACCACCTCCCGAATGATGCCGAACTGGTCACGGAGATTTCGGTCGTGGACGGCCGCGATCTTGTAGAACATCATTACCTGATTCTTCGTCAGGACGATCAAGTCGGCACTCGCCGACACCAACGATCCGACCACCGGCACCACCGACGGGACATTGGAGATGAGCGCGAACTGGGCATTGGCTTTGGCCGCATCGTCGATGATCGCTTTCACCGCCGCGGGTCGCAGGGCAGGGATATGCCGACCCAGGGAGGGCGCCAAATCGGGAAACCGGACAGCGAGATCATGCCGGCAACGCTCGACGGCCGCCGAGTCATCGGTCCCGGTTCCGGTGAACGCGACGACCGGCGACTCGTTTGCGGGACCAGGGATTTCACGACGAACTCGATCCACAACGCCCCGCCGATCGGAATCCGCCACGATGATCGCGTCATACCGAACGATCTCACGCAGGCCGTCATCGACGTTCCGGGCGTCGACCGCTGGGGCGGCGTCCGTTCCGAACACCACATTCCTCACCGCTTCGGCGTTTTCAGTCGAGTCTGCAAGCACGAGCAAACGAGGCGAGAGTTCCGCTCGCTCACGGACTTCGTCAAAATTGATCTCCTTGACGATACTCATGAATCCGCGGATCGAGCCGATCACGCCCAGAGCTCCGCCCGATTTGACCCGGCCCCGTCGTCCCATCATCCGCATCGTTTGCTCCCCTAGCGGCCCACCGGGCCATCGTCCTGAGCCCGCGCCTCACACCTCCGTGCGTGCGCTGGCAAGTCACCAAGCACCTGCACCGGTAGACGCATCCCCATTTCCGCGACCGATACTTCCTCCGGAATTACGAGCAATCCATCGGCCATCGCCAACGACGAGAGTATGCCCGCGCCTTGCTCACCCACCGGAAGCGCGCGGTATTCCTCGCCGCGACGTTCGAGTCGCACTCGGACGTAGTGGCGTCGATGCCCTCGATTGTCGACCGGCGCCGCGAGTGTAGCCACGACGGTTGGCAACTCCGTGGAGCGCCGGCCCGACATGCGGCGGATCATCGGCCGACCAAACTGCAAGAAACTCACCGCCGCCGCCACCGGGTTCCCCGGCAGGCCGAGCAGGGGCGTGCCGCCCACAACCCCGAAGGCCAACGGTTTGCCAGGCTTGATACGCACCTGCCAAACGGCAATCTCACCTTCGGCCCGCAGCGCATCCTTGACCATATCGTAGTCACCGACCGAGACTCCGCCGGACGTCAACAACAGGTCCACACCAAGCTCAACTACCGCGCCTCGGAGCGAGTGTCGCAGCGCGACCATGTCGTCGCGTACGACGCCAAGTGGAATCGGAAGTCCGCCGGCATCCTCCACCAGCGCATGGAGCGTCACGCTGTTGCTGTCGCGAATCTGTGCCGCACGCCTCCTGGACCCTGACGCAACCACCTCGTTTCCTGTGGAAAGGATGCCCACGCGCGGACGCCGGTGCGCCGTGACCTCCTCCCAGCCTAGCGACGCCAGCAAACCGAGATGGGCGGCTCGGAGCTCCACACCACTCGACATCGCCAGTGAACCGCGGGAGATGTCCTCACCGGCGAGACGAATGTTGTCGTGCCACTTGGCCTCGTGCAGGATCTGGACCGCTCGCAAGCTGTGGTGGCCCGAGATCGGTTCGTCTGTTTCCTCGAACCGCACGACCGCATCAGCGCCTTCGGGCAGCACCGCACCCGTCATGATCCGCACCGCGCACCCCGGTTCAACCACGCAGTTCGGTTCTTCCCCCGCCGCTACCACGCCGACAACGCGCAGGGTGATCGGTGTCGCGACCGTGGCGCCGATCGTGTCTGCTGCTTGCACCGCGAAGCCATCCATCGCCGAGTTCGTGAACGGAGGCACGTTGTTGCGCGCAACGACGTTCTCCGCCAGGACGAGTCCCCGTGCGTCTGTCAATGGTATCCGAACAGCAGACAGCGGTTGGGCATGCGCGAGGATGTGGTTGAGCGCCTCGTCGACTCCGAGGAGGCGCTCGACATCCTCCCACGGCCGCTCGGAGAGAGGCGTGCGCGGTTCAGGCACGGGCGTCCGCTAGGCAGCGGATCAGGACTCGTCCCGCTGGAGGCGGTCCATCGCGCTCACCAGGTCCTTCACCGCATCGGCGGAGCGCTGGAGTGACGCCTGTTCATCGTCGGTGAGCGTAATCTCGATAATCTGCTCCATCCCGCCGGCACCGAGCTTGACCGGTACACCAACGAAGAGATTGTCAATGCCGTATTCACCCTGAAGCAGCACACTGCACGGAATGATGCGTTTCTTGTCGAGCAGGATGGCATCGACCATGGCGGCCGTTGATGCCGCCGGTGCGTAATACGCGCTGCCGCTCTTGAGCAACCCCACGATTTCCGCACCGCCGTTCGCTGTCCGCTCCTCGATGGTCCGAACCCTTTCGGCAGAGAGCAATTCAGTGATCGGAATCCCAGCCACGGTCGAATAGCGGGACAGCGGCACCATCGTGTCCCCGTGGCCACCGAGCACGAAGGCGGTGACATCTTCGACCGAGACATCGAGTTCCATCGCGATGAACGTGCGGAAGCGCGCTGAATCCAGCACGCCGGCTTGCCCGATCACTCGTTCTCTTGGCCAGCCCGACGCGGAATGGGCGACGTGGCACATGGCATCGAGCGGGTTGGAGACTACGACGATCACCGCCTCCGGCGACGACGTCACAATCTGCTCCGTTACACCACGGACAATGCCCATGTTTGTTTTGAGGAGATCATCGCGACTCATCCCCGGCTTGCGCGCGATACCCGAGGTAATGACGACGACATCGGAGTCCGCAGCGTCATCGTATCCATTCGCGCCGGTCAGTACGGTATCGTACCCAAGCACCGGCCCTGCTTGCATCAGATCGAGCGCCTTACCCTGCGGCATCCCTTCCACGATGTCGACGAGGACGACGTCCGCATAGTCCCGCTGCGCCAGCAATTGCGCGACGGTGCCGCCGACCATCCCCGCGCCGACGACCGTGACCTTTGACCGCCCAATGCGTCGCCTACTGGACTCCGTCATGCCTTAGCGCTCCTCCATCCACGACGCGCTGACCACCTTCGCGATTCAGGTTGGGCATAATAGCATAGGGTGGTACGCATCACGTCGTCCGCCCGATGCCGGTCACGCCGTCGCAATCGCCGCCCTCATGAACAGACTGGTGTGTGCATGGTTTCGCAATGGAAGGTCCCGTTCGGCCGCGGTACGTTATCGTTCCAACTTCCGAAAGAAGTCCGCGCGACCTTTCTCGAACCGCCGCTGGTTGAGCCGTTGGACAACCCGCAATGGGCCGCGGATCAGGCACTCCAGCATCCACTTGGGACATTGCCCCTGCACGACCTTGCCAGCGGCAAGCGCGCCGTCGTCATCGCTGTTACCGATGCCACGCGCGCTTGCCCGGACGCATTACTGGTGCCGCCGATGCTCCGCGCTCTCGCGGTAGCCGGAGTGCCGGACGACGCGGTCACCATCCTCGTCGCCGTCGGCGCGCACCGGGCAAGCACGCTCGCGGAGAAAAAAGAGAAGCTCGGTGAGGAGATCGTCGCCCGCTACCGCGTCATCGACCACGACGCCGCGAGTGACGATCTTGTCACCATTCCTGGCGGTCCGGAGGGTCATCCATTCCGCCTCAATCGCCGGGCCGTCGAAGCCGACCTGCTGATCGCGACCGGCATTGTCGAACCGCATCAGTACGCCGGATTTTCGGGCGGGGGAAAAACCGTCAGTATCGGCTGCGCCGACGAGGGAATCATCGCCTGGACGCACGGCCCGGCAATGCTTGACGACCCGGCCACCCGGCTGGCGAACCTCGAAACCAACCCGTTCCAACTTGCGGTGCGCCGAGTCGCCCGCGCCGCCGGTTTGCGATTTGTGGCCAATGCGGTGCTGGGTCCCGAGGGGCGGCCGATCGCCATCGCCTACGGCGATCCTGAGCGCGTGCAGGACCACCTCGCCGATGTCGCCCGGCGCGCCATGACCGTCGCCGTGCCGCATCAGTTCGATGTCGCCATCGCCGGTGTCGGCTACCCGAAAGACGAAAACCTCTACCAGGCCAGCCGCGCCGCCAGCTACCTCCAGTTCGCGCCGGTACCGGTGGTCCGCGACGGCGGCGCGATAATCATCCCCGCGCGCTGCCCGGAAGGCGCTGGTGAAGGTGTCGGCGAGCGTCGGTTCGCGGCGAGCATGCGCCATCCAGGTGGCATGGATGGGATCATCGACGAAGCACGAACGACGGGTATCCGCCCTGGCGCACAGCGCGCCTACGTCATGGCGCAGGTCCTGAGCAGCGTCGAGGTCATCATCACCGGCGCGGTCGACCCTGACGTCATCAGCGCGCTCGGGTTCGGCGTCGCTTCGGACATTGGGGCCGGATTGGACGCGCTTCGGCTCCGCCTCGGTACGAAGCTACGCGTGCTTGTTGTCCCGCACGCGCTCACCACCTTGCCGGTCGTCACCACAAACGCCTGATCCCGCCGCCGACCACGCGGCCTCCGGTTTCGTTGACGCCCAGCCAACAGCGACCTATACTTTGCGCGCCGCGAGAGACACCGGCCCAGGTGGCGGAATCGGCAGACGCGCTAGCTTGAGGGGCTAGTGCCCGTTAAGGGCGTGAAGGTTCAAATCCTTTCCTGGGCACTCAGGCACCTGCCAGGCAGCAACCACGGGCGATTAGCTCAGCTGGAAGAGCGCCACGTTTACACCGTGGATGTCAGAGGTTCGAGTCCTCTATCGCCCACTAGGGGCGAACGTTGGTAACCAGAGGCACCGGGCCAAGGTAGCTCAGTTGGTAGAGCTCACGACTGAAAATCGTGCGGTCGGCAGTTCGAGTCTGCCCCTTGGCACCAAGCAGATGACATCGACAACGCGCTGGACTTGTCGGTCCAGCGCGTTTCTTATGCTCCATTCATTCTGAATCAAGATCCAGCGGCGCCATCGCCGGATCTCATCAGGTCGCGGTTGTCCTCGACCGGAAGGTCGCCGCGCTCGCCCCATTCGTTCCACGAGCCGTCGTAGTTGGCCAAGTGCTGGTGACCCAGCCGGTGCAACGCGAAGAGCACCGCTGTCGCGGTGACACCACCGTTGCAGTAGGCCGTCGCCGTCTGGTCGGGCCGGATGCCGGCCGCCTCTACCAGTCGACGCTGCTCATCGAGGGGCTTCCATCCATCGGCGTCGAGCAGCGCCTTCGCTGGCAGATTGATCGCGCCAGGAACGTGTCCGCCCCGCGTTCCGCGCTGCGCCGCACCCGAGTACTGCGCCTCGTCCCGCGCGTCGATAATCACCTCGTCCGATTGCCCGATTGCCGCCAGCACCGCGCCGGCTTCCCTCCGCAAGGCTGGGTGTAGATTGGGGCTGAACGTTACGTCAGGCACGGATGTCTGCTCGCTTGTGACCGGCTTGTCATGGGACTTCCAGCCGGCAAATCCACCGTCCAGAACAGCGACACGCTCGTGACCGTAATAGCGCAGCGCCCACCAAAGTCTGGTGGCGAAGTGGCCGCCGTTGTGATCAACCACGACGACGTCCGTCCCGTCGCCGACGCCGATCCGTTCCATTGCCGCCTTGAATCGCGCTGATGATGCGATCTGGGCCGAAACCTCGCTCTCTGGGTCGGTTATGTCGACGGTCCAATCG
>JACDBO010000299.1 GCA_013694885.1 Chloroflexia bacterium
CGGCGAAGGTGAGCGGTTCGCGGTGCCCGAGCAGCACGTCGAGGCCGTCGTCTTTCGCGCCGGGCCTGGCTACGTCGAGCTGATCCAGCCGACCGACCCCGAGGGCCCGATCGCCCGCTTCCTGGCCAAGCGCGGCGAGGGCATGCACCACCTCGCCTACCGCGTCACCGACCTCCCCGCCACGCTCGCCCGCCTCGCCGCCGCCAGCGTCCGCCTCATCGACACCACACCGCGCACCGGTACCCACGGCTGGCGCATCGCCTTCGTCCACCCCGAGTCCTGCCACGGCGTCCTCACCGAACTGGTCGAGGGGTAAACTGGTGAGGAGACGGCCAATTGGCTTTGAAGGAGCGGGGACATGGAAACGACGTTGAGCATCGGTGAAATTGTCTCGCGCAACCCTCAGATCGTCAGTGGCCGCGCTGTGTTTACCAGCACTCGAGTACCGATCGAAACACTGATCGCGTACCTGGAGGGAGGCGATACGCTGGATACCTTCTTGGACCATTTTCCTACAGTACGTCGTGAGCAAGCTGTTGCCGCACTCGAGCTCCTGCGTGAAGTCCTACTAGCCGAGTGAAAAGGTCGCAAACGATGAATGCGAAAGTCGTTCAGCAAGACATCGTGCTACGTGATCCAGAGGTCATGCATGGGGAACCGGTCTTTCGCGGCACGCGCGTTCCAGTGGTCACGCTCGTCGACTTCTTGGAAGGTGGCTATGATATCAACGAGTTCAGGGCAGATTTCCCCGGCGTCACTCCAGATCAGGTTCACGCCGCGCTTCAACTGCTGCGTGAAGCATTGCTGGCAAAGGGAAGATTCTGTTAGATGAGAATGTGCCGCGCACATTGAGGCGCGAGCTGGCCGGACATGACGTCGAGACCGTAGTCAGGATGGGGTGGGAGTCTATCCAGAATGGGGAGCTTCTTCGTCGTGCATCCTCAGACTTTGATGTGCTCCTTACCTGTGATCGACGCATGCAGTTTCAGCAAGATCTGCAAAGCTTTGACATCGCACTCGTTGTACTGGTGGTGAGAAAAAACGACATGATCAACATCCGGCCTCTCATCACATCCATCCTCTCTGCCATCGACAGCAGCCCAACTTCTGGCGCCGTGACGACCGTTGGCGGTTTTGAAGAGATGTAATGCCTGCGCCCGTGGAGAATGCCATGACGAGCACCAGTGCGCCTGTCGCCGCTAACCAACAGGTCACGACCGACTCCGGCATCGAGATCGAGCCGGTTTACCACGCGTCGGACGAGCCGGTCCCGCTCGCGGACCCCGGCGAGTATCCCTACACCCGTGGCATCCACCCGACGATGTATCGCTCGCGGCGGTGGACGATGCGGCAGTACGCCGGGTTCTCTTCGGCTGAGGAGAGCAACCGGCGCTACCGCCTGCTGATGCGGCGCGGCACGACCGGGCTCAGCGTCGCCTTCGACCTGCCGACCCAGCTCGGGCTCGACTCCGACGACCCTCGCGCCTTCGGGGAGGTCGGGCGCGTCGGCGTGGCGATCAGCACCCTCGACGACATGCGCCGCCTGTTTGCCGACATCGATCTCACCGCCGTCACCACCTCGATGACGATCAACGCGCCGGCCGCGCTGCTTCTCCTCATGTACCAGATCGTCGCCGAGGAGCAGGGCGCCGACGCGGCGAAACTCGGCGGGACGATCCAGAACGACATCCTCAAGGAGTACGCCGCGCGTGGTACCTACATCTACCCGCCGCGCCCGTCGATGCGGCTCGTCACCGACACCTTCGCCTACTGCGCGGAGCACCTGCCGAGTTGGAACACGATCTCCGTCTCCGGCTATCACATGCGCGAGGCGGGCTGCTCGGCGGCACAGGAGATCGCCTTCACGCTCGCGAATGCCATCGCCTACGTCGAAGCCGCACTCGAAGCCGGATTGAGCGTCAACGACTTCGCGCCGCGCATGAGCTTTTTCTTCGCCGCGCACTCAAACCTCTTCGAGGAGGCGGCCAAGTTCCGCGCGGCGCGCCGAATGTGGGCAACCATCGCCCGCGAGCGCTTCGGAGCGACCAACCCGAAGGCGTTGATGATGCGCTTTCACACCCAGACCGGCGGTGTGACGCTGACGGCCCAGCAGCCGCTCAACAACGTCGTCCGCGTCGCCTATCAGGCCCTCTCGGCCGTGCTCGGCGGCACGCAGAGCCTGCACACCAACGGCTACGACGAGGCGCTGGCGATCCCGACCGAGGAGGCGGCGACCCTTGCCCTTCGCACCCAGCAAATCCTGGCCGAGGAGACCGGGGTCGCCGCCACCGCCGATCCGCTGGCTGGTTCGTATTTCGTCGAGGCGCTGACCGATGCGCTGGAGGTCAAGGCGCGCCAGTGGATCGAGCAAGTCGAGGAACAGGGTGGGGCGGTCGCGGCGATTGAGCGTGGCTTCGTGCAAAGCGCGATTGCCGACAACGCCTACCACCGAGAGTTGGCGCGCTCGAGCGGTGACGAGATCGTGGTCGGCGTCAATCGCCATGTCGAGGACGAGGACGTGTCCATCGAACTCCACAAGATCGACCGGGCGGCGGTCGACCGTCAGGTCGAGCGAGTGCGGTCGTTCAAAGCGGCTCAGGACCGGGACAGCGTGCGGCGGGCACTCGCCGAGGTTGACGCGACGGTTGACGCCGCGGCGAATCTCTTGCCACCGATGAAGCGGGCGCTGGAGCGCGGCGCGACGCTGGGACAGATCGCCGGCACACTCCGCGACCGCTTCGGTGAGCACCGCGCGGGTTGATCCCTACGACGCGGGGGTAGCGGCGGGCGTGGCCGCGCCAGGCGTACCGACGGTCGTGGATGGGTAAATGATGCCGCAGGCAATGCGGTCGCCGCTGTTGCCGGTCGGGTCGGTCATCAGGTCGTCGGCGTTGGCATGGATCACCAACGCGCTGCCGTCGGCGTCCCGCAGGCTGTTCGGCGTGCCGGGTTCGAGCGTCACCTTGGCCGTCGCAATCGAGACGGTGTAGGCGCCATCGTCCCCGACCAGCAGATTCCCGAGATCACCAGCGTGCGCGTCCGCATCGGTCGGCGCGCCGTGACTCGCGTTCGTGGGGTTGAAATGGGCGCCGGCCGCGCCGAACGGCATGTCTCCCTCCGCGGAGCAGACGCCGGACTCATGGATATGGATGCCATGCTCCCCCGGTTCGATGTCGCGGCCGGAGATTTGAATAACGACCTGGCCACTCGATTGGGCGATCGCGCCGGTGCCGACGAGATTGCCCTCGACATCGACCAGGGCAATCTGGACCGAGACACTCGCCATCGGCGACGCCATCGGGCTTGGGCTGATCACCGGTGTGCCATCTTGGGCGGCCACCACCCCCGCGAACGCCAGCGTCGCCGCGAGCGCACTACACGCGAACACCGTCCGAAGTCGATCACTGCTGAACATACGAACCTCCTCATGATGCTTCAAGTACGGAACGCTCGGTGGAGACGGCCCACCGCCGTCGCGGAGGGGTGGCCCGATGCCCTCTCCGCTACTGCACGGTCAACGTGCCGACCATACCCAATTCGCGGTGACCGGGGATCGAGCAATAGAACTCGTACGTTCCCGCTGGCAGGTTCAGCGTCAGCGCCGTCGATTGCCCTGCTTGAACGTCGTCCGACACGACGCTCGGGTTATCGATCGTGAAGTTGTGCGGTGTGACGCCACTATTGGTCAGCGTTACCGACACGTCGGTATCGGCGGGGATC
The DNA here is from genome assembly GCA_013694885.1 of Chloroflexia bacterium. Lineage (GTDB taxonomy): Bacteria > Chloroflexota > Chloroflexia > Thermomicrobiales > UBA6265 > JACDBO01. The sequence continues at coordinate 3,721 of JACDBO010000299.1, forward strand.
GTAAACGAGGACGGGGTGTAGGCAAACTCGATCATATCGACCGTGAGCTCCGTGACCGCTTGCCCGCCTGCCGGGCAGCCACCCGCGGCCGGAGAGGCGACAGGCGATGCCGCAGGACTTGCAGAGCTCGACGCAATCGGACTCGCGCAGGGCGTGCCGCTGGTTTGCCCGGCCGTGGTCGACCGAGATCCACCCACGAACCCGCCGGCGAAACCAGCGACGAGGACCACGATCACGACCGACGGCAACATGAATTGCCTAAACTGTCTCACTCACGCGTCTCCTTCCCGGAAAATACCCGGATAATCAATGGTCGCAACCAACTCGGCTCACCGCCCGAGTGGCCGCGTTCGTTCCCCCGACCGTCACGCAAGACGGCGCCCACCATTCGTGCGGGTCAACACCGCGTGACGTGCCAACCCCGCGAGATCGGGCAGGACCTGAAGCGAGGCGTCCGGCATGGCGCGGGAAATAAGCTTCGCGAGCGGTGCGATCTGACCAGGGTCGACCTCCATCCCTGCCGCGCCGGTGATGCTCAGCACCCGCGGCAGGTCCGCTACGAGTGCCCGCATGAGCGTGAGTCCGTCACCACCACCATCCAATGCCAGGGCTGGCTCGGCCGCCAGGGCCGGGTTGGCCGCCATCTGTTCCGGTGTGAGATACGGCAAGTTAGCCAACACGAGGTCGACCGACCCGCCAGACCATTCAAGCAGCGAGCCGCGAACCATCCGCACGCGGTCCTGTCGCTCCGGCGGCAGAAGTGTTGTCCTGTTGCGCGCCGCGACCGCGAGCGCACCGACAGAGACATCAGCGGCGATGATTTGGCCGCGCCAGCCCGGACCCATGTGCGCCGCGAGAGAAATGGCGATCGCGCCGCTCCCGGTGCCGACATCGACGACGGTCGCGTGCGGGTGCCCGGCGAGCCAACCGAGTGCCCATTCGACAAGCACCTCCGTTTCGGGACGTGGGATCAGTACCTCCTGATTGACGTGAAACGGGAGACTCATGAACTCCCGGAAGCCCGTCAGGTACGCCACAGGTTGGCCGGCAATGCGTCGTTCCACCAGCGCGAAGAATGCCGCCGCATGATTGCGGCCGAGCGGTTGTTCCGCACGCAGAAATACCTCCGTACGGTCCAGATCGAGGGTGTGCCGGAGCAGGACCTCGGCGTCGAGGCGTGGAGTCTCGCTCCCGTCTTGAGCCAGGCGCCGCGTGGCTACGCGCATCGCTTCGGTGGTCGTCAGTTCGCCATCACCAGTCTGTTCGGTCATCGGACGCACGGGCGTGCGACGAGGGCATGACCGCACCCCGGTTGATTCCCTTGGCGCCATCGAGCCGTTATCATGCAAACACCGCTCTACGAGTCGGGGGGAGCGGCGATGTGTCACAACGTGGCACGGACAGCCCAGGGAGGGACAGGAGATGTGCTCGCCGGAGGTGCTGCGAAAAGTCTCCGCGACGCTCGCGGCCTCGGGACGGCTCGATCGGCGACGCTTCGTCGGCGTCAGCGGAGCGGCCGTGATCGGAGCCGCCGCATGGCACGGCACGGCGGGCGCCCGTCAGGCCACGCCGCAAGCCGGCGCCACGCCGGTCCCCGGCTCGACACCTGGGTCGGACGCGATCTGCCTCAACTTCTCCACGATCGTCGATCTGAGTCATGTGCACGGCCCTGAGTTTCCAATGTTCCCCGGCGCCGAACAGATGTCGATGGAGGTGATCGTCACCATCGAGGCCGACGGCTTCTTCAAGAACCGCCTCACCTTCGATGAGCACACCGGGACGCACCTCGACGCGCCGGCCCACTTCGATCCCGACGGCGACACCGCCGATCTCTTGCCGCCGGAGAATTTCTTTGCCCCACTCGCGGTCATCGACATCTCTCGGAGAGCCGACGCCGATCCAGACACTGCCGTGTCCCGTGACGACCTGCTCGCGTGGGAGGCGGTCAACGGCCAGTTGCCGGCCGGGGCGTTCGTCGCCATGTCATCCGGGTGGGCGGCACGCATCGCCAACCCGGCGAGTTACATCAACCTCGGTGCCGACGGCGTGCCGCACTTCCCCGGCTTCGACCTCGAGGCGGCGGAGTTCCTGCTCGACGAACGCGAAATCGTCGGTATCGGCGTCGACACGTTGAGCCAAGACCCCGGCAACTCGACCGATTTCGCCACCCACGTCGCGATTCTCGGTGCCGGCAAATACGGCATCGAAAACCTCAACAACCTCGACGCGCTCCCGCCCTCCGGCGCCACCGTCATCATCGGCGCCCCCAAGCACCTCGGCGCCTCCGGCGGCCCCGCCCGCGTCTTCGCGGTGTATTAACCGACCCGTAGGCGACCACGTCCTTAGCCTCGAAGAGGCTCCCGCGTTGAGCCGGGTGTTTCAGCGCCCGGTTTCGCGGTCTCCCAGTTACACTGTCGCCGCCGCCGGGCGCTCGGCGAGTCCGGCGTCGGCCATGCGCTCCGCCTCATCGACGGCGCGCAGCTCCTGGATGAACGGGTCGATTTCGCCGTTGAGGACCACCGGGATATTGCTCAGGCTGCGTTTGATGCGGTGGTCGGTGATCCGGTCCTGCGGAAAGTTATAGGTGCGGATCTTCTCGCTGCGCTCACCGGAGCCGATCTGTGAGCGGCGAACATCGCCGCGCCCCTCGGCGAGGCGCCGCTGCTCGAGCTCGTAGAGGCGCGAGCGGAGCACGGTCATCGCCTTGAGCCGGTTCTTGAGCTGGCTCTTCTCGTCCTGACACGTCACCACGATGCTGGTCGGCAGGTGCGTCAAGCGCACGGCGGAGTCGGTCGTGTTGACGCTCTGGCCACCGTGACCCGTCGAACGGTAGACATCGACGCGCAGGTCGCTCTCGTTGATCTGGACATCGACATCTTCGGCCTCGGGTAGCACCGCGACGCTGGCGGTGCTGGTATGGATGCGCCCCTGGCTCTCGGTGGCGGGCACGCGCTGGACGCGGTGGACGCCGCTCTCGTAGCGCAGGTGGCTGTAGGCGCCATCGCCGCGCACCTCGAAGATCACCTCGCGGAAACCGCCACCGTCGGTCTCCGTCGCCGACATCACCTCGACCTTCCAGCGGTTGCGTTCGGCGTAGCGGGCGTACATGCGAAAGAGGTCGGCCGCGAAGAGCGCCGCCTCGTCGCCGCCGGTCCCGGCGCGCACCTCGACGATGACGTTCTTGTCGTCGTTCGGGTCCTTCGGCACCAGCAATTGGCGAATCCGCGCTTCAAGCTCGGTGTGCTGGTCGCGCAGATCGACCAACTCCTCTTCCGCCAACTCGGCCATCTCGCGATCTCCCGCCATCAGTTCGGTCTCGGCGATACTCCCCTCGACCTGCCGGAGCGCCCGGTAGGTGCCGACTACCTGCTCCAGTTCGGCGCGCTCCCGCCCGAGCGCCATCAACCGGTTCGGGTCGGTGGCAATTCCCGGATCACCCATCAAGTGGTCGAGCTCGTTGGCGCGCCGCTCCAGCTCATCAAGATTCGTGCGGACGCTGCCGAGAGTGGTCGTAGTCATCGGTAAGGGTTCCTGATGGTGGCGAGCCGTGACGGTCGCACGCGAGAGCAAGTGTCTTCCATGACCACCCAGTATAATGCGCTGCCTCGTCCGTGAATTGGACCCACGCTGGACGCGGGAGTAACCTATGGTCCCACCTCGCACCCATGACCCGCGCATCCGTCTCGCAACGAACGTCGATCTGTCGGCGCTGATGGCCGCGCCGTGGTCCTCCGGGTTGCCGGAGAAGCACCGCGACCGGTTCGAACGGCAAGTACGCGGCGAGACCGCGTATCTGCTCGCCGAGGTCGATGGCGCCATCATCGGTCACCTGCTGCTCAAGTGGGACGGCCCAAGCGACGAACCAGTGCGCTCCCTGTTGCCGCCCTGCGTCGAGATCGAGGACTTCGTCGTCGAGCTGGAGCTTCGTTCCCGCGGCATCGGCGCCATGCTGCTCGCCCACGCCGCGAAGATGACTCGAGAGCGCGGCTTGACGCGACTCGGGCTGGCAGTCGGCATCGGGAACACTCGGGCGCGCTCACTCTACGAGCGCTCCGGCTTCACCGCGGCGGACATCCCCGAGTTCGACGTGCGCTGGCAGTACCGCGCCCCGGATGGCTCCCTACGCTGGGAAGGCGAACGGTGCATCTACATGGTGAAGGTGCTGGTCTGACGGCCCTCGAACCTCGGCCCTCGTTCCTTCGGAGAGGGGTGGCGCGTCAGCGCCGGGGTGAGGGCCTTCTCGTTGACAAGCCGCCGCGCCTCTCACAGACTGCCGCGAAAGTGGGCATGCCATAAGCGGGAAGGGCAAACGGAACATGAAGCGACTCGGGGTGATCGGCTATGGCGCGCGCATCAGGCACATGCTGGACGTGATCGGCCAGTTCAACACCGGCACGCAGGTCGTGGCCGTCGTCGACCCGGCGGAGGCGTCGCTTCGGGTTGCCCACCCGGAGCGCCTGGAGAACGTCCGGTTCTACGACGATCCCGACTCGATGCTCGACGAGGCCGCGCTCGACGGCGTGCTGATCGGCACCCGCTGCGCGATGCACACCCCGTACGCCAGGAGTGTGCTCGCGCGGAACCTGCCGCTCTTCCTCGAAAAGCCGGTGGCGATCAGCTGGGAGCAGCTCCACGATCTCCAGAGCGCCGCCGACCAGTCGAGCAGCCCCGTGGTCGTCTCCTTTCCTCTCCGCCTGTCCCACCTCTGTGGTGTCGTCCGCGAGATCATCGACTCCGGTGTGATCGGCGGCATCGAGCATGTCCAGGCGGTCAACAACGTGCCGTTCTACTCATATACGTACTATCATCGCTGGATGCGTGACGAGGCGGAGACGGGCGGGCTGTGGCTCCAGAAAGCAACGCACGACTTCGACTATCTCACCTCACTGATCCGCCAACGGCCGGTCCAGATCGCGGCGATGGAGTCGAAGACGGTCTTCACCGGCGACATGCCGGCGGGCCTCCACTGCGTCGACTGCCCGAAGCAGGTCGAGTGCCCGGAGAGCCCCTACAACCTTTTCTACCTGCGCGGTATCACCCCTGAGGTCGAACCCAACGACTGGTTGTGCAGCTTCGCGCCCGACACCGGCAACCACGACTCGGCGACGGCGATGATCCGCTACGAGTCCGGTATCCACTGCGTCTACTCGCAATGTTTCTACACCCGTCGTGGGGGGGGG
>JACDBO010000301.1 GCA_013694885.1 Chloroflexia bacterium
GCGCCACTGTGCCGATCCTGCTCGTCCGCGTCTGGCACGGCGATGCGGCCGTGGCCGTCAAGGTGTAGCCACAACAGTCGCGGCTGGCGTGCGCGTGCGATACTGACAAAGGTACGGTGGGCGACTCCGAGGATCGCTTCGCCGCCCACGATGATCGACGACTGACGATCCGCACCGCGCCACGCACAGGAACCATGCCTCGACGCGACGACGCTGCCGCCACCGCGCCGGAGCGGGCGGCGAAGCCCGTTCGCTCCTTGCCAACACACCCCATGGCCAACCGGCTCGCGCGCCGGTTTCCCGCGTTCGGCTACCGCGACTACCGGCTCTACTGGGTTGGCCAGCTCGTCTCCATCAGCGGGCGCTGGATGCAGACGGTGGCGCAGGCGTGGCTGGTCGTCGATGTCCTGGATGCCACCCCCTTTCAACTCAGCCTGATCACCGGTATCCAGTTCGCGCCGATCCTGCTCTTCGGGCTCTTCGCCGGAGTCGTCGCCGATCGCGTGCCCAAGCGGAACCTGCTCATCGCCACGCAGGTGGCAATGGCGGCCCTGGCGTCCATCCTGGCGGTCCTCGTCGCCACGGGCACGGTCGCGCTTTGGCACGTTTTCCTCCTCGCCCTCGGTCTCGGAATCGCGAACGCGTTCGACATGCCCGCGCGCCACGCCTTCGTCTCCGAGATGGTCGACCGGTCGGCGGTGATGAATGCGGTCGCGCTCAATTCGGCCGTCTTCAACTCCGGCCGGATCATCGGACCGGCGATCGCCGGTGTCCTGCTCGCGGCCTTTGGGCCGGCAATCTGCTTCACCATCAACGCCCTCAGCTTCATCGCGGTCATCGTCGCCCTCGTGCGGATGCGGATTCGCCCCGTGGCGCGGCCGCCGACTGGCTCGCCGCTGGCCCGTCTGCGGGAGGGCCTCGGCTACGTCCGGGCGACCCCCGACATCCTGCGCCCGATCCTGCTCGTCGGCACGATCGGCGTCTTCGGCATGAACTTCAACGTCTGGTTGCCGCTGCTGACGCGGGAGAGCTTCGCGGCCGGAGCGACCACATTCGGGCTGCTCTACGCGGCGATGGGGATCGGCTCGCTCAGCGGCGCCCTCGTCCTCGCCGCGTTTGGCGAGTCGCCGAATCGGGCCCGTATGTACCTGACCGGACTCATCCTCGGCGCGGCCGAATTGGCGCTCGCCTTCGCCGCCGCCGTGCCGGTCGGTATCGCCCTGGCGATGGTCTGCCTCGCCGGGGTCGGGTTCGCCACCACCTCGACCACCGCCACCGCCAACACCATCGTCCAGACAACCGCCAGCGACGAGCTGCGCGGTCGGGTAATGGCCGTCTACAGCACTGTCTTTGCCGGGACGATCCCGTTCGGCGCCCTCTTCGCCGGCGCGATCGCCGGTCGCTTCGGCGCGCCGACATCGGTCGCGTTGGGTGGTGCCGTGGTGGCGGCTGGGGCGGTCACGATTGGTGTGCTGGAGCGCGGCCGCGCGGCGCGCGCGGCGCGTGAATCAGTAACCGCCGCCGCAACCGAATCGGCGCCAGCGGCGTCCGCCGGGCTTTTCCCCGCTCCACAACGGCGGAGGAACTAGGTACGATGGATTTCGGACCGTTCGTCATTATCAGCGCGATCTACACGATCATCGGTATTCGCTCGATCGTACGGTTGCTCCGTCGTTGGCGGGAGACATGGGATGACCACTTCACGCTGCCCGACCGCGCGCTAGTCGATGAAGCCGCCTTCTTCGTGCTCATCCCGATCTCGGTCGCGCTCCATGAATTCGGGCACGCGGTGGCGATCTGGGCGTTCGGCGGCGAGGTGGTCGACTTCGGATTCTATGGGTTCGCCGGCTTCGTAGCCTACAGCGAACCCTTCACGAACGCGCAGCAGACCGTGGTCGCCGCCGCTGGCAGCGGCGTCAATCTGCTCCTTTGCCTACTCGCGATCGGCATTGTCCTGCTCTGGCGACCGTCGCCACGAGCGCCAATCAACGAGCTGTTGCTCCAGTTCGCGCTGCTCTCCGGGATCAACGCCTTCATCGTGTATCCGCTGCTCGACCTGCTCTCGGAGCTCAACGGCGACTGGCGGCAGGTCTACTTCGGCGGCGCCCCGGCGATCAGCGCGGCGGTCATCGTGGTTCAGATCATGACGCTGTCGGCCGGTTTCTGGCTCGTCACCGACGAGGGGATGCGGGAGCGCCTCGCCCGTCTGACCGGCGTGCCGCCGGGGTTCCGACGCGGGCCGCTCGGTGGTCTCCGTCGGGCCGAGCAGCCGCCGGAGTCCCTCTCGCCATCGGAGTCCGTGTTGCGCGAGGCGGCGGATCGTGTGCGCAGCGGCTGGCCGACACCGATCCACACCGCGCTCCAGCGGCAAGACGCCGGCAGCACGTTGGTGCTCAGTTGGCAAGACGATACCGGCGAACGCGCGGTCCTCGCCCATGTCCGCACCCACGGCCCGACCGAGCTCTGGGGCGTCGGCGGCATCGCGCCCGGCGCCGCTCCCCCCGGGCTCCAACGCCGTGCCCTCCGCCAGTGGACCGCGCTCCCCAGCGCCGACGAGTTGACCCTGGCCCTGCGCGCGAGCATGGAGGTCGTCGCGTCGTGGTGACGAAGAGGGGAAGAGGATAGAGGACAGAGGACAGAAGTTATGAGATGGAGGACCGGAGGCGTTTCATGAGTCCGTGCAAGAGGCGAGCTGTTTCGGATGTCTGGTGCATGAGCTGGTCCTGGGTGGGTTGGTCAACGTAGCCGAGGTGGTGGGCCAGCAAGAGTTGGGTCTCCGCCTCGCTCAACGAGCCGCAGGCGATCGAGCAGTGGTGGAGGAACTCACGCGGTCCGGTCCGGCCATGACCTTCGGCGATGTTGGAAGGAACCGCGACCACAGCCCGCCGTAGTTGATCGGTCAGGCTATAGCGCTCCTCCCTTGGCCACGACTTGGTCACCGTGTACACCGCCTCAGCCAGATCCATCCCCCGCTGCCAAGCCACGAGGTCCTGGTAGCTTCTCCCTCGTGCCATCCCATGCCCCGATGCCAATCGTTCTTCCATTCTCCGCTCCTCTATCCTCTGTCCTCTGTCCTCTATCCCCTATCCCCTATCCCCTATCGACCGGGCGGCCCAGAAGAGGGCTTCGGAGCGGGTTGGGTAGGGGTGGATCGTGTCGCTGAGGGCGGAAACGGGGAGCCGGTGGCGCATCACCAGAGCGATCTCGCCGATCAGCTCGCCGGCGCGGGTGCTGAGGATGTGTCCGCCGAGCACCTGCATGGAGGCGCGGTCGACGACGAGTTTAACCAGCCCGTCGCAGGCTCCCTCGGTGATCGCCCGTGGCATGGCCTCGAACGGTTGACTGGCGGAAAGCACGTCGTATCCACCGGCGCGGGCCTCGCTCTCCGTCAGCCCAACGCGCGCCAGCTCCGGGTCGGTGAACGTCACCCACGGCACCACACGGTAATCGGCCTTGCGGGGGGCGTCGTCCGCAAACAGGTTGTGCTGGAGTAGTTGCGACTGATAGCTCGCGACGTGGGTGAAGGGGTAGATGCCGGTGACATCGCCGGCCGCCCAGATCGTCGGCGCGGTCGTGCGCAAGGTGGCGTCGATCTCGACCCCGCGCTCGCTGTAGGCGACGCCGGCCTCCTCCAACCCCAGATCGGCCACGTTGGGCGACCGTCCGGTCGCGACCATCACCTCTTCGGCGGCAACCTCGATCGCTTCTCCTTCACGGTCGCCCGCCAGCCACTTTTGGCCATCGGCGGACCATGCCCGGGTGATCCGCAACCCGGTCTCGACGCGGACGCCTTCGCGGCGCAGCACGGCGGTCAACGCGTCGACGAGCTGCGGCTCCTCCTTCGGCAGGACCAGTGTCGGTGAGCCAAGGAGCGTAACCTCGGTACCGAGGCGGGCGAAGATCTGGGCAAACTCGACCGCCACCGGACCCGCGCCGATGATCGCCAGCGAGCACGGCTGGCGCGGCAGGGCGACGGCATCGTCGTTGGTGATGTAGCCGACCTCGGCCAGCCCATCGACCGGCGCTGTCGTGTTGACGGCGCCGGTCGCGAGCACGATGCGTTCGGCGACCAGCCGCCGCCGGCCGACGCTGACCTCCGTTGGTGAGCGCAGCCGGCCATGGTCCTTGAAGAGCGCGACACCCCCGGCGCGGACGTTGGCGTCGCCGTCCCCACCCCGGATCGTATCGATCACGCCGTCGACGTGCCGCATCAACGCTGGCCAATCGGCGGCGGCCTCGCCGACCGTCAATCCGAACCGGCCAGCCTCACGGGCGAGGTGGAGCACCTCGGCGGCGCGCACCATCGTCTTCGTCGGATCGCAGCCGGTGTTGAGGCAGGTGCCGCCGACTTTCCACTGCTCAATCATTGCCACACGGGCGCCACGTTGGGCGGCATGGGCGGCAATGGAGCTCCCCGCCGAGCCGCCGCCGATCACGATCAGGTCGAAGTTCCCCGCTGCGTCCCCGTCCTCGCGTCTCACCCGCTCGGTCCTCCTGGCACGTCCCCGGTCACTCGTGGCGTCACGATACCGCGAAACGGCCTGCCCCGGCATGGCGGGCTGGCGAGGGATTGTGTCTCGTTCGCGCGCTGCTATAGTGGCGGGCACCACGAGAGTCGGGCGCCCCGGTCGGTCCGGTGGCGTGCCGACGGTCGAAGGAGGAAAGCGTCATGCATCTCGCATCACGCCAAGCGCGGCTGGCGCTGGCAATCGTCATGACCGGCATCTCCGCCATGGTCGGGATGGGCGGCGCGCCG
>JACDBO010000304.1 GCA_013694885.1 Chloroflexia bacterium
CTGACCATGTCGTCCGAGGCGACACGATCAATCGCCCCGATGGCGTCGAGCAGGCGAGCATTCAAGGCGTCTGCCGCGGTTTTACCGGCGCGGGTGTAGTCGTCGATGGCGTAGATGATGTTGGGGAGCGGGATGCCAAGTGCGTCGGTTTGGGTCTCGTCGGGCACGATCCGGTTTGCCGGGTCGGGCAGCTGTTCCAGCAAGGCGGCCAACCCGACCTGATACGGCGCGGTATCGCCGATCCGCTGGAAGAGTTCAGGGCCGGCCAGCCCCTGCCTGATCAGTTGCCGCGCGAGCGCGAGTGGGTTGCCGACGCTGTGGTTGATCTGGCCGGCGAAGGCGGCGCGCTCGGCGCGGAAGTCGCCCTCGCGCATCTCGTCGAACCCGGCGAGCTGGAGCGGGCCGCGCGTGCCGCGATAGGGCCGCGGCGAGATCGCGTTTGTGATCGCTGTCAGGTGATCGGAGAGGTTGCGCCCCACCAGATCACTCGTGTTGGCGACGCCGTTCGGGGTGGCCTCGCTCCGGGAGATGAGGAGCAGCTTCGGTGTCTCGACCCCGTTCGCGGCGATGACGTAGATGCGGCCCGTGATCGTGTGCGCGTCGCGGTCGGGCGTCCGGTATCGGATGCCAGTGACCTTCCCCGCGCGGTTGACATCAACCCGGAAGACGACGGCGTTCTCGATCACGCGGGCGCCGGCCCGCTCGGCGAGGTCGACGTGGATCGTCGCGTCGTACTTGGCCTGGATCGGGCAGATCGGATAGCAGGTCGCGTTGCCGCAGCAGATTGGCCGCCCCTGATAGCCGTCGACGGAGTTGCGCGCCTGTGGGATCGGGGCCAGCCGCAGCCCCATCGCCGCGGCGGCCTCCGTGAACAGCAGATCACCGGACGAGAGCGGAATCGGCGGCATGGGGTAGGGACTTGAGCGCGGCGAGCCGGTCTCGGCCTCGTCGTCGCCGGCGACGCCCAGCTCCTGTTCGGCGATGCCGTACCACGCTTCGAGGTCGTCGTAACTGATCGGCCAGTCGACGCCGACGCCGAAGCGGGTCTTCATCTCGAAGTCGCTGGGGAGCAAGCGCGGACAGTTCCCGAGCCAGTGCCACGTCGATCCCCCGACGCGCCGCACGTAGGAGCCGGTCCAGTTCACCGGCCCACCCTGGACAATGTACCCGGGGCGGGACGGCTGGGGCGCCCAATCCGTGCTCGGGTATGGGTAGGCGCCGCCGCGAAACCCCTCGACCGCTTCGGCGCGGTCGGTGCGTGGCCCGGCCTCGACCAGCACGACCCTGGCACCGGCCTCGGCCAGCCGCGCGCCGATCAGCGCCCCGGCGACACCCGACCCGACGATCACGACGTCGAAGTCGGCTCCGCTGATGGCTGGAACGGGCGGCGATACCATCACGCGCCAGTGCGTTCCGGATCCTCTGCCCAGGAGCCGAACCCCTTGCAGACCGTCGGGATGGTCGGGTAGGGCAGTGCCTGCCAGGAGACCAGCGAGAAGAACCGCGCCTCCCGGTTGTCAACCGGTCGATCGTCGATGAGACCGAGATACCAGAAGGTGAGGATATCGGTGACGACCTGGCGGGCGCCGTCCGGGAGCTGGGCGACGGGGATGTCAGCGGCGAATGGGTCAAGCAACGCGCGCAGCCCCGCAAGCCGAGCCGGATCCTCGCTCAGCAGCGCCAGCAGGTGCTGGCCATGCACGGGGTCGAGGGTACCGCCGCCGACGAACCGGGCGGACAGTGCCATAACGGCGTCGACGCTGATCCGCTGGGCATTTGGCGTGCCGCTTTGCGCACTCGCTCGCCGCGTGACAGTGTCCGTCGACGCGCCAGCGATGGTCACGGTTGCTCCACGCACGATCTGGCGACGTGTCATCGCCGCTGATCGAGCCGGTTGGTCGTTCACGGTAATCCACTCCGCGGTACAAAGATGGCCGGGACAGGCTGAGAAGCGTGCCGGATAGTACCATGCGCGCGTTTCAGTGGATGCGGGCGCGGACGACGTGATCCCGCGACGCCGATGAGGCGTCGAAACGTGCCGCGATGCCCAAGCGTGCTGGAGGCGAAGTCGATTGAACCCGCGAACCTACGTCACCGTCGATGCGGTCGAGCGGCTGATGGCGCGGTGGTTCCCCGGTGAGGGGTGCCGGGTCGAGCCGGTCGCGGCGGGGGTCTCGACGCCGGTGTTTCGCGTTTGGCGGGACGACACGGTGGCCTACCTGCGGTTAGCCGAGGAGCCGAGGGAAAACCGGACGGCTGAGGCGCGGGTGCATGAGCTGCTCATGGCGTGCGGCGTCCCCGTGCCGGCGGTGGTCCGGTTCGAGCCGATGGCGCCGGAGGTCGGGCGCTCAGCGATGCTGACGGGCGAGCTGCCGGGGGCGCCGCTGGCCGAGATCGGCGACGAGCGGGCCGCCTGTCGCACTGCGGAGGCGGCGGGCCGGGACCTGGCGCGGATCAACGCCGTCCCGGTGCGCGGTTACGGATGGGCCAATGCCGTGGGGTCGGATGGCGCACTGGTGGCGGCGTACCCCACGCGGGGCGACTGGACGGCCGAGTACATCGACGCCGTCTCCGTGATTACGGAGAACCGTTTGCTGCCGGGCATGGAGCGGATGCTGGAGGGCGCCGTCGAGCGCTGGGCGCGCCGCGCGGGCAAGGCGACGGCCTGGCTGGCTCACGGCGATTTCGACACAACCCACATCTTCACCCACGACGCCGCGTACACCGGCATCATCGACTTCGGCGAGAGCCGCGGTGCGGACCGCCTCTACGATCTCGGACACTTCCTGCTGCACGACGGCGAGCGGCTGCCCTACCCGCTTTTCCCATCCTTGCTCGCCGGCTACCGGGAGGCTTCGGTGCTGCCGCCCGAGGCGCCCAGGGAGATTCGATTGCACGCACTCGTCATCGGCGTCCAACGGCTGGCCCGTGCCCACCGCCAGGGCCGGAGCGACCCGTACCGTTGCTGGCTGGAAGACCGCATTCAGCGGATGCTCAGCGATCTCGATCGGGATGCCTGGGTGCTGACGGAGGCGGACAGCGTTGACTGACCTTCCTGACTCTCCAGGGGAGGAAGCGCTCGCCGGCGCACGCGGCATCGCTGAACGCGGCCCTGGAATGATCAGGCGGAGCGTCGTCGATCCGATTGCCGTTGGACCCGCTTGACTTCCTGACTTGCCTGGATAGGCTGGACAAAGGAATCGGAAAAGGCGAAGGTTGCCCGATCGGGCCTGCCAGAAAACAGACTGCGACGCGACATCTGGTGCGATGCGGCACACATGGCGCGTGCTTGTGAGAAGGAGACTCGATCATGAGCGACTCGGTGCGGACAGAGACCTCGTCGGTTAGCACGCTGACCAGGTGGTCGCGCTATGTCCTGATCGCGTGTGCCTGGCTCCTCGCGGTCGGCGTGGTGGTGCAGATCTTCCTCGCCGGTCTCGGCTTCTTCGAGTCGGCGGACTTCTGGGTCGATCACACCGATATCGGCCACATGATCAGTCCGCTCGCCTACCTGCTGCCGATCCTCGCCCTCCTCGGGCGGGTGGGGTGGCCGCGGGGAGGCCAGGCGGTGGTGGTCACGGTCCTCTACGTCGTGCAGGTCATCCTCCCCACCCTGGACGCGGGGTACATCGCCGCGCTGCACCCCCTCAACGCGTTTCTCCTGCTCGGTGGATCCTTCAGCCTGGGAATGTCGATCCTCGGTCTGGCGCACTCACAGAGCTAATCCCACGCGGCAGCGTGCCGGTGAAGACGGCCCCGCCGGTCGGGGCGTTGGCGGCGGTGAGGTTGCCGCCGTGGGCGACGAAGATGCGGCGGGCAATGGTCAGGCCCAAGCCGGCGCCGCCGGTCTGCCGGTTGCGCGAGGATTCACCGCGGTAGAGCGGGGTGAACAGGTGGGGCAGGTCCCGCGGCGGGATGCCCGGACCCGTGTCGCGGACGGAGAAGGTGGCCGTCTCCGGTGTGTCGTGGCAGGTGACGCGCACGCTCCCGCCGCTCGGGGTGTAGCGCAAGGCATTGTCGAGCAAGTTCTCCACCGCGCGCGTCAGCAGGTGGCCGTCGGCCTCGACGGGACACGGCTGGCCGGGCGCGTCGAGCGTGAGGGTGAGCCGCTTGGCGTCGGCCTGAGGCTGGAGACCGGCGACGAGCCGCCGCAGGAGGGCGCCGAGGTCGAGCGTTTGGCGATCCGGCGCCTGGTCGAGGTACTCCAGCCGGGTGTAGTCGAACAGGTCGGAGATGAGGCGCTCGAGCGCCGCCGCCTTCTCCTGGGCGGTGGCGACGTAGGCGACCTGTTTGTCCGGTGTGTCGGCGAGCCCTTTCGCCAACCCCTCCAGATAGCCCCGCAGGGAGAAGAGCGGGGTGCGCAGGTCGTGGACGATCGCGCCGATAAAGAGCCGCCGCTCCTGCTCCATTGCCGCCCGGTGGTGGATCGCGGTGCGCAGCTCCGCGCTCATCGCGGCGAAACTCGCGTTCAGATCGGCCACCTCGCGCACGCGCGACGTGGGGAGCGCCACGTCGAGGTCGCCCCCGGCGACTTTGCCGGCGGCGTCGCTGGTGGCGGCCAGTGGCCGGACGACGGTGCGGCCCAGGAACCAGGCGATGCCGCCGAGCGTCAGCAACAGGGTCGCCATGAAGGAGAACGGGACGAGCCAGTACGGCCCGTCGCCGGGCGGCCCGCGCTGGTCGCCCCACCCCCAATCCGGCTGCTCGGTCGAGAGATAGGCGATCTGGCGTGGATCGCTGCTAGCGATCTCGACGCGCCGGATGGTGCGCTCGCCCTGGTCGTCGCCGGAGATGGGCAGCAGATCCGCCCGGCTCCGGTAGACCTCGCGGCCGTCGACGACCAGGATGAACTCGACGTCCTCCGCCGCGAGGTCGGCGCGGGTCGCCGCTTGCCAGGCCGGGTCGGTCCAGCGAGCCGCCTCGTTGGCCAGGCGCGCAGCGGCGCGGTCGACGGCAGCCCCCGGACGCGTGAGGTTGCCGACCACGATCCCGGTGACGAGTGCGGGGATGAAGAAGGTCGTCACCAGGGCAATCGCCAGCCAGCGGCGGAGCGGCAGGGTCGGGCGGAGGGAGCGCCCGCTCATCGCCGGCGCTCCCCCTCGAAGCGGTAGCCGACACCCCAGACGGTCACGATGTAGCGCGGCTTGGCCGGGTCGACCTCGATCTTCTCGCGCAGACGACCGACGTGGACGGTGACGGTATGCCGGTCGCCCCACTCGCCCCAGAGC
>JACDBO010000319.1 GCA_013694885.1 Chloroflexia bacterium
CATCCACACCGGTCCGCACGGCTATAGCGAAGTCGATCCGCCGTATATGGTGCTGGAGGAGACGCTGGTCGGCACCGGCAATCTGCCCAAGTTCGCCGACGCCTTGTTCCGGGTCGAGGACGACGACAAGTGGCTGATCCCGACCGCCGAGGTGCCGATCACCAACCTCTATCGCGACGAGATCCTCGACGAGTCGCTGCTGCCGATCTACCACGTCGCCGCGACGCCGTGTTTTCGGCGCGAGCAGCTCTCGGGCGGGCGCGATGTGCGGGGCATCAAGCGGGTCTATCAGTTCGAGAAGGTGGAGATGGTCAAGTTCACCCATCCCGAGCGATCGGCGGTGGAGCACCGGCGACTGCTCGATGAGGCGCTGGCCATCGTCAAGGCACTCGACCTGCCGTACCAGGTGCTCCGGCTCTCGACCGGCGACATGACCTTCGCCTCGGCCCACACCTACGACATCGAGGTCTTCGCGCCGGGTTCGGACGAATGGCTGGAGGTCTCGTCATGCTCGAATTTTCGGGACTATCAGGCCCGGCGCGCCAACCTCCGGTTCCGGCCAAACGGTGGCGGTCGCCCACAGTACCTGCACACGCTGAACGGGTCGGGCCTGGCGCTCGGCCGGCCGATGATCGCGATCCTGGAGAACTACCAACGTGAGGACGGCACGATCGAGGTGCCGGCGGTGCTACGCCCCTACCTCGGCGGGCAGGAGGTTATCGGCCGCCAGCCGCCGCTCGGTCCGGCGCGCTCGGCCGGTACGGGCGCTTGATGTGGTTTATGTCATTGCACAGGAGGCGGAGAGGGTGGGATTCGAACCCACGGAGGCTCGTCACCTCGGCGGTTTTCAAGACCGCTCCAATCGGCCGCTCTGGCACCTCTCCGGGGCGAAGTGTAGCCCAAGGTGAGGGCCGGTGCCTTTCGACGCGGTTTCTTGCGTCTGCTAAACTTGGCAGGTCGCTTGGGGAGGTGGCCGAGTGGTTGAAGGCGCTCGCCTGCTAAGCGAGTAAGGGAGTAATGCTCTCTTCGAGGGTTCAAATCCCTCCCTCTCCGCCAGTCGTGCCGGCATCAGTCCGCGCTTGACGCCGCGATAGGCCAACCGTAGACTTCCGGTGCGGTTGATGAGTGCCTGTAGCTCAGTTGGATAGAGCGACAGCTTGCGGAGTTGTAGGTCGGGGGTTCGAGTCCCTCCAGGCATACCATCAAACCCCTTCGGTGAATCCGAGGGGGTTTTTGTTTGCCGGTTGTGGTTCGCTGATCGAACAGCGGGCGAATGCCGCCCCGCAGGGGACGGGCGCCCGCCGTGCGCCCCTACCATTGGACCGATCAACCGTGGCGCAGCGATGGCGCGCGCGGAGGTGAACGCGGCTTTGGTATACTCAGCGGCGGAGAGGTGTCCGAGTGGTTGAAGGTGCTGCTCTCGAAAAGCAGTGAGGTGACGAGCCTCCGTGGGTTCGAATCCCACCCTCTCCGCCGCACGGCCGCTCGCACTGGGAGGCCCTCAATATGTTGGAAGGGTCGCATAGCCTGGCCTAGTGCGCGCGACTGGAAATCGCGTAGGCGGTCATTCCGTCTCGAGGGTTCGAATCCCTCCCCTTCCGCCACCTTCGGACAAGCGCAGCGCAATCGGTTCGGGCCGCGGGGAGGCTGTGCGACATTTCTCCCGCAGGCGAACGCAGTCGCCCATGAACTAGAGATTTCTCGCTGCGGCTCGAAATGACAATCAAGGAGCGCGGGTCAGCCCGGCTCGCGTTGCCGTGCAATGGCTTGGTCGATCTGGGCTGCTGTCGGCATCGAGGGCTGGGCGCCGGGTCGGGATGCCGCCAGACCGCCGGCGACGATGCCGCGTTGCAGGGCCTCCAGCATCGGGCGCTCCTCGACAAGGGCGGCGGCGAATGCGCCGGCAAAGGCGTCCCCGGCGCCCGTTGTGTCGACGACCTCGATGGCGATCGCGGGTTCGCGCACAAGCTGGTCGGCGATCAGTGCCGCCGCGCCCTCTTTGCCGAGGGTCAGGATTACCGTCCCTGGCCCCAGCGCTCGCAGGAGACCGGGGAGTTCCTCGGAGTCGAGCGCATCGTCAGGGAGGTCGAGCAGGGCCGCCGCTTCGATCTTGTTGACGATCAGCACGTCGACGGCGGGCAGCAACGCGCGGGCCTGTTCCGGTTCGGGCGCTGCGCAGAGCACGGTGCGTGTTCCCTGACGCTTGGCCGCGGGGATGAGGGCAG
Organism: Chloroflexia bacterium; assembly: GCA_013694885.1. Classification (GTDB taxonomy): domain Bacteria; phylum Chloroflexota; class Chloroflexia; order Thermomicrobiales; family UBA6265; genus JACDBO01. The sequence goes on from JACDBO010000319.1 coordinate 2,226, forward strand.
CGAGAGTTTCGAGCGGGAGTTCCAACGTACAGAGAAGCACCGTTGGCATGAGGCGGCGCAGCGCGGTCAGGGCGGCTTCGGCCGATATGGCGGCCGTCGCGCCTGGCACGTAGGCGATGCGGTTCTCGCCGCCGGTCTCGACCACGATGAGAGCGACACCGGAGCTTTCGCCCGGCAGCTCGGCGATGTCGGCGGTGTCGATGCCTTCGGCGCGCAGGTCCCGCAGGCGCGCGTGGCCGAAGTCGTCTCCACCGACGGCGCCCAGGAG
>JACDBO010000381.1 GCA_013694885.1 Chloroflexia bacterium
CGCCGTCCGCGGCGCCTGCTGGTCCGCCCCCGAGGGACCCGGCTCGACGATCGAGAAGCGGCGGGTGCACCCGGTCGTCCACGTCTCCTGGAACGACGCGGCGGCTTACTGCGCCTGGGCGGGTACCCGGTTGCCGACCGAGGCCGAGTGGGAGTTCGCGGCGCGCGGCGGACGCGAGCAGCGCCGCTACCCGTGGGGGGACGAATTGACGCCCGGCGGCACTCACCGCTGCAACATCTGGCAGGGTCAGTTCCCGACCCACAACGTCGCGCAGGACGGCTTCGCCGGCACCGCGCCGGTCTCCGCCTTCCGCCCAAACGGCTACGGTCTCTCCAACATGGTCGGCAACGTCTGGGAATGGTGCATCGACTGGTTCAGCCCGACCTTCCACCGCGATGCCCCCCGCGACAACCCCACCGGCCCACCCAACGGCGACAACCGGGTCACCCGCGGTGGCTCCTACCTCTGCCACGAGTCCTACTGCAACCGCTACCGTGTCGCCGCCCGCAGCTCCAACACGCCAGACAGCTCCAGCGGCAACACCGGCTTTCGGTGCGCCGCTGACGCGGCGGCGGACTGAGGACTGAGTGCCTCTCTGAATGAGCCCCCTCCCCCTCGCCCTTGCGAGGGGGGGAGGGGGCTGGGGGTGAGGGCTTTCATGGAACGACCGAACATCGTCTACCTCCACTCGCACGACACCGGGCGCTACGTACAGCCGTATGGCTACGCGGTACCAACACGGCAGATCCAGTGGCTGGCGCAGGAGGGCATCGTCTTCCGGCGGGTGTTCTGCGCCGCGCCGACGTGCTCGCCGAGTCGGGCGGCGTTGCTGACCGGGCAAGCGCCGCACAGCAGCGGAATGCTCGGCCTCGCCCATCGCGGCTGGGCGCTGGATGACTACGGTCAGCACCTTGTCCACACCCTGCGCGGGGCGGGCTACACGTCGACCCTGGCCGGCGTCCAGCACGTCGCAGCCGATGCGTCTGTCATCGGCTACGACCATGTGCTGGACGTCCCCGACCGGAGCGCCGCCACCGTCGCTCCAGTCGCCGCCGCGTTCATCCGCGACGCCCCGGGGCAGCCCTTCTTCCTCGACATCGGCTTCTTTGAGACGCACCGCGAGTTCCCTGAACCCGATCTCGACGAGCGTGACCGCTTTTGCCGCCCACCCGCGGCATTGCCGGATACCCCAGAGACCCGGCGCGATATGGCCGGATACTTGGCAAGCGCCCGCGCCCTCGACTCCGGCGTCGGTATCGTCCTCGACGCCCTCGATGAGGCCGGCTTAGATGACACCACTTTGGTCATCTGCACGACCGACCACGGTCCCGCCTTTCCCGGCATGAAGTGCAGCCTCACCGACCACGGCATCGGCGTCTCGCTCATCATCCGCGGCCCCGGCGGCTTGCGTGGCGGCAAGATCAACGACGCTCTCGTTTCCCAGATCGACGTGTTTCCAACCATCTGCGACCTGCTCGGTATCGAGCATCCCTCCTGGCTCCAGGGCCGCTCCTTGCTCCCGCTGGTCCGCGGTGAGACCGACGTTGTCAACGACGCCATCTTCGCCGAAGTCACCTACCACGCCGCCTACGAGCCGCAGCGGGCTGTGCGCACCGACCGTTGGAAATACATCCGCCGCTACGGCGAGCACCCCGGCCCTGTCCTCCCCAACGTCGATGGCGGCCCCAGTAAAGACCTCTGGCTCCACTACGGCTGGCGGGAGCGCCCACTCGCCCACGAGCAACTGTACGACCTGATCTTCGACCCCAACGAAGCCAACAACCTCGCCGACGACCCTGCCTACGCCGAACCGCTGGCCGACCTGCGAGCACGTCTCGACGGCTGGATGCACGACACCGCCGACCCCCTCCTCCACGGAGCCATCGGCCCTCCACCCGGCCGCGAGATCCGCGTCAATGACGTGGATGGCATGTCGCCGCGGGAGCCGACGCGCGTTCTCACGACGTCGTAGGGACGGTAAGACGCCGCGCCGGTGCGCGCATCGCGCGGATATCGCCTGTCGGCCGACGGGCGGATGCCATCCGCCCCTACCGATCCGACTCCTGCCCCAGCCGGGCCAGCTCATGCAGGTCCGGCTTGGCGTGGTCGTAGAGGTCGCGGTAGACGCGGTAGTAGGGCTCGTAGCGCGCTTGCTCGGTGGGGCGGGATTCGAGGACGGTGGCGACACGGACCCAGTCGCGGGAGAGGGCGTCGAGGCTGGGGATGAGACCGGTGGCGAGACCGGCGAGGAATGCATCGCCGTAGGCCGCGCCGATGGTGCGTTCGGGGACGGTTTGCGCCATCCCCGCCGCGTCGGAGACGATCTGGAGCCAGAGGCGGTTCTGGGCGCCGCCGCCGACGGCGACGAGGCGTTTGGGCTCCGCGCCCATCTCCCGCAGCGTCTCCAGGTTATGGCGGACGCCGTAGCCCGTGCCCTCAAGCAGGGCGCGGTAGAGGTGGCCGCGGGTGTGGGAGAGGGTCAGCCCGGCGAAGACGCCGCGGGCGTCCGGGTCGTTGATCGGAGTCCGCTCGCCGGCGAAGTAGGGCAGGCAGACCAGCCCATCGGCGCCGGCCGGCACTTTGGCGGCGAGGTCGGCCAGTGCGGCGTAGGCATTCGGACCGCCGTCAGCCTCGGCGGCGCGTTCCACCCCGCCCAGCTCGTCGCGGAACCAGCGGGTCAGGGCGCCGGTGGTGGCCATGCCGCCGGCCACATCGTAGGTGCCGGGAAGCACGTAGCCCGTCGCCCACATCCGGGCGTCGGGCACCGGCCGGTCGGTGACCAGGATGAAGAACATCGTCGTCCCGTACATCACCATCATGTCGCCGGGTTCGACGACGCCGACACTGAGCGCCTCCGCCGCCGCATCGACCGTCCCGGCCGTCACCGGCGTACCCTCAGCCAGTCCGGTCTCCTCGGCCGCCGACGCCGTCACGGTGCCGGCGATCTCGGTCGACCAGCGCAGCGCCGGCAGTTTGTCGAGTTCGACAATCGGCTCGGCAAAGCGGTCGTCCCACTCCAGTGTCTCGATATCGACGAGCGGGTTGGAGTGGGCTCCGGTGTGGCGATCGATCACGTATTCGCCGGTCAACTTGTAGACGAGGTAGGAGCTGGCTGTCAGCATCTTGCGGGCGCGCGCGAACACCTCCGGCTCGTGGCGCCGCAGCCAGAGGATTTTCGGCCCGATTGCCTGCGAGGTGAGCGCCATCCCACCGAGATCGAAGAGTGCCTCTTCGCCGAAACGCTCGTTGAGCCAGCCGATCTCAGCCGTGGCCCGGCTGTCGACCCCGTAGAGGATACCGGCCCGCAGCGGTTTCCCCGTGTCATCGACGGGCAAAAGGCACGGTCCGATCGCGCTGACCGCGACCGCGCCGATATCGGACCCGGTGTACTGGCCGTCGCCGAGGAGTTTCCGGCAGACCTCGACGACATCGCTCCACCAGACACCGTCGGCATCCTGCTCCGCCCACCCCGGTCGCGGCAGGTCGAGCCCGTGCTCGACCACCTGCTCGGCGAGCACCTCACCGCCTGGCGTGCAG
>JACDBO010000384.1 GCA_013694885.1 Chloroflexia bacterium
CGTCAGCGCCGTGCTGTCCCGCCGCGCCGCGTCGTCGAAGGCGCGGGGTCCCGTGCCGGCTTCTTCCTCGCCGGCCACGTCCAAGAGCAGCGCGTAACGGCGCCCCGGTTCGGCGCGGTGGCGGCGCGGGTGGTCGCCGGCCATCTGCACTAGCCGGTGCGGCGGGAAGAGCCCGCCTTCCCCATCCAGCTCCTCCAGGCAGTACTCGGTACGGATGAACGGGTGCGTCGGGCCGAGTTGGTCGATCCGCGCCCGCACCCGCGCCCCGTAGGCCGGCAACTCGGCGGCCACCTCCACCCACGGCACCAGCCAGAGCCGCTCGCGGCCGCCATCCCGCGCCTCCTGTCCGCGCAGGAACCGCATCTGCCGCGCGAGCAGCGTCTGCCGGCTCCAGACCGTACCGAGGAAGAGCGTCGTCGCGTTCGTGCTCGCCGCCATCGGGTCGAAGACCGCGTCCCACACATCCGGCTCGATATCCTGCGCCTCGTTGGCGACCAGCAGCAGATCGGCCGTCTGTCCCCGCGCGTTGGCGCCCGGACTGGCCGAGAGGAACCGCGCCGAGGCCCGGCCCACCTGCACCACGTAGCCGTCATGGACCGTGGTCAACCCGGCCGTCAGCGGGTTGCACCGCAGCCGGTTCAGCAGCCGGTCCCGGCTCAACGCCACCTGCGGTCGAAACGTCGGCGCCGCGACGACGACATTGCCGCCTCGCCGCGCGTGGCGCACCAGCAGGAAGGCCACCACCTGCGCCAGCAGTTCGTCCTTGCCGGCCTGCCGGCTGAAGACCACCGCGAACTGCCGCCCCTCCCGCCCCAGCACACTGGCGATGATCGCCCGCGCCGCCGGAAGTTGATAGGGCCGCAGCCGGTAGCCCGGCACCAGCGTCGCCGAGAAGTCCTCCACGTCGGTCAGCGCCCGCCGCAGCGTCGGGCTCGTGCGGGCACCGGGCATGGTCGCCGCCTCGTTCTCAGCCTCGAAGAGGCTTCGTAGGTTTAGCGCGGGTCTTCCGGCCCGCGTCCTCGGCCCGGGCGGCGATGGGTGTTGCTACACCCCGACCAGCCGGGTCACGATGTCGAGCACGATCGCCCCGGCCAGCATGAAGACCAGGTTGTTGAGCCGCAGCTTGATCTCCCGCAACTCATCGGTCAGCGTCTCCACCATCTGCCGCGTCACCGCCTCATACGCACTCGCCGGCCGCAGATCGACCGTGTCCGCCCGCCGCAGCCGCCGCACTCGATCCCGCAGCGCCGCCTCCACCCGCGCCGCCCGGAGCCGGTCGCCATCCTCCGGCCCATCCCGTGCCGCCCCCGGCAACAAGTCCATTGGCCTGCTCATTCCGCCCTCCATCTCAAGGGCCGAGAAGCGAGGGCCGAGGGCCGAGTCAGTAGCCATCTCGGCCCTCGCTCCTCGGCCCTCGGCCCTTCGTCGTCAGTCTTCATCCAGTTCGATCAGAATCCGCGTCAGCGCCTCGGTCAGCCCCTGCGCCACCTCGCCGCTCATCGCCCGCTGCGCCCGCGCCGCCTGCACCGCCACGCTGGCGACACGAGCCACGTTCGCCGCCAGCTTCGAGAGGTCGTCCTCCTCGACCAGCAGCCGCGCCAGCACCAGCCGCAGCGCCCCGATCTCCTCGACCAGCCCACGCTCGGCCGCCGCCTCCGCGATCACCCGCGCCAGCGAGGCGTCGAACAGCGCGCGGTAGTTGCCCTCCTCCAGCCGTTCCCGGAACCGCTTCGCCCGTCGCTCCCGCTCCCGCCGCGCCGCGGTGCTCGCCTCGATCACCGCGATCGCCTCGCCGAGCGCCGGCTCCTCCCTCTCCTCGATCGTCTCGTGCCGCGCGCAGAACACCCGCCCGGCGCCGACGAACCGCCCGCATCCCGACGCCGCGCACCGCCGGCCCGTTCGCCCGTCCATCACCGTTCTCCGCCGCATCACTCAAAAAGAGAACGTATGTTCTTTCTGCTCTCGTTCATACGAACGCTTCGGGCACCACGGACCGCGCCACCAGCGTTCGACACGACGCGTTCGGCGCACCCTGGCAGGTTGCGATTCGGCATTCATGCCCATGCAATGCCGTCATTCTCCGCACGTTAGCACCGGGTTAAGCCGAATTATGATGGTTCATATGTGGCATTCAGATGCGACTTGATGGTATAACCGGCAGCCGTGCATCCGGCGGCCAGACGCCGCCGGGCGCGCGGACAGTCAGAGGCCAACGGTCGGCATCCGGCCGGCAACCGCACGGGACCTAGTGATTAGAGGAGGATCGACTTCATGCGAAAGCTCTTGGCCATACTCTGCGCGACGCTGTTCCTGATGGGCGGCTCGGCGAGCCTCGTCGCCGCCCAGGACGCCGCCACCCCGGCCGCCCCTGGCGCTGAGGGTGGCTCCGCCGACCCAGCCGTCGGCGACACCGTCTCCGTCGTCGACAGCCGCGGCAACGAGTACGTCACCGTCTCGGTGACCGAGGTCGTCCGCCCGTGAGAGGACTTCGGCGAGTTCGAGGAGCCGGAGCGCGGCACCGAGTACGTCGCCTTCGTGCTCGAGTTCGAGAACACCTCGGACTCGGCCGTCGAGATCGATCCGTTCCGGTTCACCCTGCAGGATGCCTCCGGCTTCATCTTCAGCACCGCCTTCGCCCAGGGCGAAGAGGGCGCGGAGATGCCCCCGCTGTCTGAGGCCACCGAAGTCGAAGGCGGCGAGTCCCTCGAGGCCCTGATCGTCTTCAATGTCTTCGAAGAGCAGCCGCTGGCCCACCTCTTCTGGCAGCCGGACTCGGATCGCCTCGTCACCCTCGCCCAGCTCGAAGGCGAGTAAGCCGCACCGATCCGCTCAACACGAGCGAACCCGCGATCTCGGCTGGCAAGTTCAGCCGGGATCGCCTCGTTCCTATTACCCCCGCAATTTCCTCGCAAACGCCGCGAACGGGTTTCGCCGCGTCAGTCTGTCGATGGTCGCGTCATCGATGCCGGCCGCGGCGAGGGTGGGTAGGAAGCACTCGGTCAGGTAGGTGAAGGGGCGCGGTGTGCCGCCGCCGGGCTGGGCAGGGTCATACCAGCCGCGGTCATGGCTGAGCAGGATGCGCTCACCGAGCCCGGCGTCGAGCCCGCGCCGCACGAGGTCGATGAACCGGTCGTCGCTGCCCGGCTCCCCGATCCCGTCATACTCCAGCCAGACACCGCGCCGCCCCAACTCGTGGTGGAGGGCGATGTCCGGCTCCTGGTGCGCATGGATCCAGACGAAACGCTCCGGAGCCGCCCCGGTGGCCTCCAACAGGTCGACTTGAGCACGGGCGACCACCCCGCGTACGGTATGGCTGCCGATCGCCGCACCGGTCGCCGCCGAGGCCCCAGCCGCCGCCCGTAAGACCTTCGCTTCCGCCGCTGTCAACGCCTCATCGCTCGCGCCGACCTTGATCCAGCCGGCCTGGACGCCGGTCCCCTCGATCTCGCCGGAGAGTTCCCCGATCATCCAGTCGCGCAGCTCCTCCTCACGGGCATCCTGGACCCACGGCGGCAGCCACGGCTCGCGGTAGACCCCGGTCGGTGCGACCAACGGGAACCCGGTCGCCCTTGAGACCGCCAGCAAGATGTCGACCCGGCGCCCGACGCCGACGGTACTCGGCTCGACGATCGCCGTCACCCCCGCCGCCCGCGCCCGTGCCAGCTCCGGTCCCATCAGCCGCACGACATCGGCCGCCTCCGCCTCGCCATACCCCGGCTGGTCCCACGTCCGCAGGTCGACGAAGACATGCTCGTGCGGCAGGATCGCCCCGAGCTCGTCCAACCCCATCGGTCCCAGCGTCGTCACCAGCTCCGGCATCGTTCCTCTCCGCCGTGATTTTGGCAGCAAGTAAGACCGCTACCCGGGATCATCATCCTGCCAGGATGCTTCCACCTCGGGCACGTCGAGAAAGGCCCGCGGACTCAGGATCATGATGTCGCCATACCGACCTATGCGCTGAAGGCCATAGTCTCCCGTAACCAGGTAGGGCACCTCACCCGCGACCGCTGTCGCGAGCACGAGGTCATCCTCCTCGTCGTCCGCTATGCTGAATACCGTGTCCACCGGAATCACGAACGTTGCCTTGGTGCGCAGTCGATCGACAGCTGCCCGCACCTCATCAGGTCCGAATCGTGCACGGAGGTACGGCTTGCTCCACGCATCAACCATCTCGCGAAGGATGTGCTCGGAGATGACAAGTTCGAACGTCTGGTCCGTCCACGCAGCCAATATCTCTGCCGGACCTCCTTGCCTGGCCGGAAACCCGGAGACAAGTACATTGACATCAACGACCGCTCGGATCATTGAACACCGGCGGCCTGCTTGCGCGCTGCTTTCCTCTCGGCACGCGATTCAGCGATAGCGCGTGCTGCTTCTCGCTCTATTTCTTCTGTCGGCACATCTCGAAACGGCGCCCGCATCGCCTCAAGGACGCGCCACCCCTCAGCGATATCCGCGTCGATTTTTTCCAACCGACGCAAATCCTTAGCTGACACGATGGCCGCAACCGGCACACCACTCTTCTCGACGAACACCCGCGTTTCCTCTCGCGCCACGCGGTTAATAACGCTGCTGAACTGTTGCCGCACTTCGGACGCCTTCATGGTTTGGGTTGCTGGTTGTCGCTCGCGCATGGTCATCCTCCACTCTGATTGCGTACACAATTGTACAATATCGTACGTTTCTGATGGGTTATCGTTCTCGCAAGGAAGGCAGGAACGCACGAGCACCCCATCGCCATCAATTTGAGCTTGCGAAAAAAGACGGTCCGAAAGGGAGCGGTTTGGTAAAACGGCAGGAAATATCCGCCTAGAACGTCCGCCCCAGCACCTGGTCCCACGGCTGCGGCGCGGCCACGCGCACAACCTCGTCCTCGTTGTCGCGCACATAGAGGTAGAGATGGGCGAAGAACTCCGCCTCCGGCAGCGGGTAGGTCGGGTTGATGCAGAGGTAGGGCCAGGGCCACGGCGTGGGCGTGCCCGGCGCGCATCGCACCTCGATCCGCCGCCCGATCCGCAGGCGGTAGGTCACTCCGGGGTAGAGTCGCGAGGGCAGTTCCAGATAGCCGGCCCGCCGCACCTGCCGCCAGAGCTCGTCGCCCAGCGTCGCCCGTGCGACCTCCTCCGCCCGCCGCCGCGCCTCGTCATAGTCACCCCGCGAGAAGCCGAACCCGGCCGTCCGTTTCGGCAGATGCTCCCAGCGGTGCCGCCACGGCAACTCCAGCCGGCCCGCATCGGGCACCACTTCATCCGCCGACCGACCCCGCAGCCACCCCCGCCACCGCGCCCACCACGACGGCCCCGCTGCTGGATCGCGAAGCTCAACGCTCATTAAATTAAATCCATCGTCAAACGGAGGCGAGACGGTTCCCGTAGGTGTACCTGTCCGTGAGCCAGGATGTGCAAGCACAACGTCACGATCAAACCTCGTTCCCAGCCCCGGAGGGGCTTCCGAGGTTGAGCGCGGCGGCTTTAGCCCCGCGCATGGCGGGCACGGCCATACCACCCCTGGCGCGCGGTCCGTCGCTCACTGGCAATGGCGCCGGGTTCTACCCGCCCGCGATCGGCGCCACAATCTGATACTCCTCGACCTCCGGGTCGAATGGCGCGCGGTCGAGGACATGCACGCCGTCGACCTTTTTCGAGATCGCGCAGCCACTCTCCCGCGCCTCACGCAAGATCCGCTCGGCTTCGGCGATGGATCGCCGCGCCTCCTCGGTCTCGGTGGTCTCCCACGCGACGACCTGGTGCCCGCGACGGTTGGCGACAATGATCCGACCCATAACCGGCCTCCTTTGCCGTGACGCTCGCCCCCTGGCCTCACCCGGCCACCCGCCCCATCGGGGCCCCATCCTACGCCCGCCACCCCCCAAACGCAACCCTCCCCGAGAGGGTCGAGGACAGAGGAAAGAGGACAGTCGTTAGTGGACCTTTTTACTGTCCCCTATCCCCTATCCCCTATCGTGACGTTGTCGATCAACCGCGTCCCCCCGACCGTCGCCGCGATGATCGCGCGGGCGCCGGGAACGAGGCGGTCGAGCGGGTCCAGCGTCGCCGGGTCGACGATCGCCAGGTAGTCGAGCCGCACGCCCGGTTCGGCGAGGACCGCCTTCTCACCGCCGGCCAGCAGCACGTCGATCTCCGTCACACCCTCGTCGACCGCGGTCCGCATCCCAAACAGCGCCCGCCACAGCACCGCCGCTCGCCGCCGCTCCGCCGCCGAGAGGCGAGCGTTGCGCGAGCTCAGCGCCAACCCGTCCGCCTCCCGCACCGTCCGGCAACCGACGATCTCGCCCGGCAGCGCCAGATCGGCGTGGAGCCTCCGGATCACCACCAACTGTTGAAAATCCTTCTCGCCGAAGTAGGAGCGCGCCGGGCGAACCTGGTTCAGCAGCACCGCCACCACCGTCGCCACCCCCTCGAAGTGGCCCGGCCGCGCCGCCCCCTCCCAGCGGTCGGTCAACCCGGCCACATGGACGCTCGTCGCGAAGCCCGGCGGGTAGATCGCCTCGACCGCCGGTGCATAGACCAGGTCGGCCCCCGCCTCGACCGCCAGCGCGACATCTCGGTCAAGGTCGCGTGGATACCGTTCCAAATCATCTGGATCGGCAAACTGCGTCGGATTGAGGA
>JACDBO010000389.1 GCA_013694885.1 Chloroflexia bacterium
CTGCGCACTTCGCTCCCGCCGCGCAAGACCAATCCATCGCCGCCGACTGATCCCGGACCACGCCGCGGACCATGATCCACCGGTAGATCCGGCGAGCGGATAGTGGAAACCGTGGCCAACTCCCCTCGCCCCCGCAGGGGATGCTCCTCCCCCGCGTCGGGGGAGGTTGGGAGGGGGAAGGGGTGGCGCGTCAGCGCCGGGGTGAGGACTCTCCCCCGCTCACCGCCACATCCGCAAAAAATTGCTCCCCAAAAACCGACACTTAAATCGCCCCCGTGCCGATATGTATAAGTAGGGGGGGAAGTTCTCCGGCGAGGCGTAGCCCTCAACGAAGGGCCCAGCCGATCTCAATCTCGGCCCTCAGTCCTCAGTCCTCAGTCCTTCGTCACCCCCGCACCCCGGCCGCCGCCCGCACCGACACCGGCGTCAGCCAGGCGCGGTAGCGGTCGGAGCGGCCGCGCACCGTGTCGTAGAACGTTGTCCGCAAGTGGTCGCCGAGCGGGCTCGCCCCGCCGGCCCCGATCGGGCGGCCGTCGATCGTCGCGATCGGGCAGAGCTGGACGCCCGTGCCGCAGAAGAAGGCTTCGTCGGCGATGTAGAGCTCCGAGCGGTCGATCCGCCGCTGCTCGGTCGGGATGCCGAGGTCGAGCGCGAACTGAAGGAACGTCCGGCGGGTGATCCCCTCCAGGATGTCGTTGGTGATCGGCGGCGTGATCAGCACCCCGTCGCGGACGATGAACAGGTTGCAGCCGCTGCCCTCGGCCACCTTGCCGTCGGTGTCGAGCATGATCGCCTCGTCGGCGCCCTTCTCCTCCGCCTCGTCCTTGGCCAGCGCGGAGTTGATGTAGGCGCCGGTCAGCTTGCCCCGGCTCGGGATCGCGTTGTCGGCGATCCGCGTCCACGACGAGACAATGGCGCGCTGGCCGCGGGTCGTGTCCAGGTAGTCGCCCATCGGCAGCATGTAGATCGCCAGCTCGTCGTCCAGTCCCTTCAGCCGCGGGGTGAGCTGCACCGCCGACTTATAGATGAAGGGCCGGTAGTAGACATCACCGGTCGGTGCGTTCCGCCGGGTCAGTTCGACGATCGTCTCGGCCACCATCTCGGCCGTGTACGGCAACTCGGCCCGCAGCAACTTGCCGGAGCGGAGCAGGCGCGCGCAGTGGTCCGGCAGCCGGAAGATGTTGATCGTCTCGCCGTCGGCATCGAGATAGCCGCGGATCCCGGCAAAGGCGCCGGTTCCATACTGCAACGCGTGCGTGCCGATGCTCACCTTCGCCTCACCGAACGGGACGATCTCCCCTTCGAAGAAGGCGTAGTCGAGGGTCTGGGAGAATGCCATCGTACTTCTGCTCCTTGATAACGATCACTGATAACGATCACTGGTCGTGGGGGCGTTTCGAGTGTCAATCGTGCGGATTATCGCACAGCGCGGCCGCGAGGCACCGCGGCGGAACAACGAAGATCAGCTCGCAACGAGGCACCGTCGCCGCCGCGAACCACCAGGTCAAAGACGTTTTCAGCCGGCACTCGCGTGTCAGGGAGCAGCACCCCGTACGGCGAGTTCGTGAGCATTGTCAGCCAGTCGGTGCAACGCCGCCCGCAGCTCGTCCGGGGCGACGATGGTCACCGGCCACGGGATCGCCGCCAGCCGCCAGGCCAGCCAGTCGAGATTCTCCACCGCGCAACGGAGACGCGCCGTGCCGTCCGCCAACTCCTCGGCCACCGCAAACTGAGCCGGCACGACCTGTCGGACCTCCGTGACCGGTGCCGCGACGTCGAAGACCGCCTCCCACGTCCCGCGCGCCAACGCCAGCGAGGCCGCCACCTCCGCCGCCACATCCAGGTCGGCTGGCCGCGTGAACGTCTGCGACAGGACATCTACGCGGCGCGCGCGGTCGATGCGGAAGGTGCGCGTGTCCTGGCGCATGTGGCACCAGCCGTGGAGATACCAGCGGCCGCCGAGGGCGACGATGCCGTAGGGGTCGACCTCCCGCGCTGAGTCCTCGCCGTCCCGCCGCAGATAGCGGAACCAGCAGCGGCGCTGACTCAGGACCGCCTGGCAGAGCGTCGCCAGCACCAGCGGGTCGGGCGCACCGCCGTCGAGCGGATAATCCGGGGTAGCCACGAGCACGGCGTCGCGCACGGCCGCGACCCGCTCGGTCAGCGCCGCCGGTAGCACGCGCTCGATCTTGGCCAGCGCCCGCTCCACTGGCTCCTGCGTCGCGATACCGCCGAACGCGCGGCTGAACAGCAGCGCGACCGTCAACCCGAGCGCTTCGTCATCGCTGAACATCAGCGGCGGCAGCCGGAACCCAGGCCGCAATCGGTACCCGCCCACGCGCCCCCGCGTGGCTTCGACCGGGATGCCCATCTCCTGCAAGGTCGCCACGTAGCGGCGCACCGTCCGCGGCTCGACCGCCAGTTCGCCCGCCAGCTCCGGCCCGGTCAGCCGCGGTCGGCTCTGCAGCAGTTCGAGCATCGTCAGCAACCGTGCCGCCGGTCGTTCCATCTCACCACCCCTTCTCAGCCCCAATGATGGCAGAGATCGCGCGAATGGTGGGTGGCGTTGTCGTGGCGCGTTGTCCGAGAACAGGGAACGGCTCTACGGATGGCCGCGGAGATTCAAGCGTGCGCGGCGACCTTGGCGCGCTCGCGGAGTTCGACCTGGATGCGCTGGAGGAGGGCACGGAGCAGCAGCGGCTCGGCGTCGTGTACCTGCCATCGTTGCGGCACATCCGGGAGCACATCCCAGCGGTCAAAGGTCAGGAAGTCGACGATCTCGACCCCGACGATCTCACCGGTGGCTTCTTCATTCTCATTGAGCACCCGGTAGAGGACGAGTCGAAGGTCGTCCTCGTCGGGGTCTGCTCCATAATCCCTCGAGAGGTCGTCCAGCAGGAGGATCAGGATATCTCGTTCTGGGCCTCCCCAAGCGATAAAGGCTCTTCTTGGGTCCATAATAGTTCGCCCTGACGCGCCAACTTCCTGAGTTTCCGTGGGTCGGCGATGTGTGCCGTCCAGTGATGATCCGCTTCGAGGATAGCATCGTCAGGGACGATGCCTGCTTCTTCTTGCTCTTGGCTCAGGGCGACACGTCGGTCCGTATGGGCGCAGCACCTCGGAAACAAATGTCCATATGTCTATTGCCTGGATGGGCAAAATGAGGGCTGAATCTGTCCCCATGGCGCGCTATGGTGTTCATGGCCGGTGAATGATGTTTCCCGGCAGGTCAGAACGCGACATGAGGGGGAGTCACTTGGGAACGGAGCGAGGGAAGCGGTCGACACTGGTGGTGATCGACGTGCAAAACGCGGTCGTTGCGGCGCCGATCCACGAGCCCGAACGCGTGCTCGGCACCATCGCGGCGCTGCTCGACCGGGCGCGGGAGCGCGGTGTGCCGGTCGTCTACGTGCGCCACGACAGCGCACCATATGAGGACGACCTGCGCGCCGGCAGCGAGGGCTGGCAGATTCACCCGGCGGTCGCACCACGGGATGGCGAGACGATCGTCGAGAAGCAATGGGGGGACGCGTTCGCGGCGACGGATATGGA
>JACDBO010000407.1 GCA_013694885.1 Chloroflexia bacterium
ACCCCAGCCTCCGGGCGCGTGCGGACGCCGAGGGCATTCGCGAGGTCGACGTTGGCCGGGTCGATCAGGACTTGCCCGCCGTAGAGGATCACGACCGGGAGTCGTGCGCCATCCACCCCGTGCTCGGTCAGCAGTCGCCGGCCCTCGTCGGAGTCCGCCGCGTAGAAGCCGAATGGAACGGTGTTGCGGGCCAGCACATCGCGCAGTTCGTGGCTGCGCGACGACCACTGCTCGCCGACGAGCCGCACCGACTCGTGGTGTGGGCGGTGCGCCTTGGTCCACCGCGAGAGCGCCTCCTGCACCTGCGGGTAGAGCCACTCCTCGGGGGAGACCCACGGCGTGATCAGCGAGAAGTCGATCTGGCCCAGCGCCGTGGCCCGCTGGAGCCGCTCCATTGAGTCGATGGGGAGCCGAGTCCCCCGCTCGTCCATCTCGATCAGCAGGGCCCGCCCGGCGTCCGGGTGGATGGCGCGTGCCCGCCCCAGAAAAGCGACCCCGTCGCTCCCCGCCAGCCAGAGCTCGGCCACGACGAGCGCCACCTCCGCCCCCCGACTCGCCAGCCGCTCCAGCTCCGCCTCGCCGGCCGTGGCCGAGTCGACCGCGACGACCCGGTAGTCCGCCCCGAAGCGCCGCTCCAGCGCATCCGCCAGCACCCGCAGCGCGCCCACCTCGTCGTCGACGGCCAGCAGCACCGGCCTTTCCATGCGCCTTGCCCTGTCGCTCGTTGAACCGCGTCCTCCGCTCAGCCTCGCCGGTGATGGACTGATGGCAATTCTACCGAAACAGACTGGTCGCTCTGATGGGTTCCGCCTCAGCGTCTGTCCGCTTCATCAGCTCCGTGATCTTGCGCTCCTCCCAGCTCTCCTCCACGCCCGTCGAGACGAAGACCGAGAAAGCGTGGGCCGCGATCCCGATGCCCCAGCCCAAAAGCGGCCAGAAGAACCACGGTCCGCCCGGTGTCACCAGGTCGATGACGAACAAGCCGAAGTTGACAAGCACGTAGGCGGTGAAGTTGACAGAAAACCCCTTCAATGCACGCACCCACTGCCGGGCGTGGGCGTGTTGCTCGTTCATGGTGTTCAGATCGGACATGGCCACCCCCTCGTTCCGCTCGTTGCCGCGGGGCCACGACGGCCCCTGCCATGACATCGAGTATCGCCACCGCCACCCCCAGGCGAATCCGTCAATCGGCGGAAGCGACCATCGGCAAAACGGACCACCGCCGAGGCGCCATGCGCAAAGTCCGAGCGAGAACACACACTGTCCTCAGTCCTCAGTCCTCAGTCCTCAGTCCGCGCCAGCGCGGGCGCCGTCCGCAAATCAGCGCTCGGCGTGGTACTCGCCGGCGATGTCTCCTTCCCGGACGTCGCGCTCCAGGGGGTGGCTGTGGTCGGCGGCGTAGGCGGCGAGCAGGTCGTCGAGCGACCCCGTGTCGCGGTCGAGAAACGCCTCGCCGACGTGCGTCGCCAGGTCGGTGAGCGCTTCGAGCAGCAGCGCCGCGCAGAGCCGCACCGCCGGAGACCCGTGATCGCACGATGCGCGCGCTAGCGCCGCGATCTCCAGCAGGGCGACCTCGATCGCCGACCCGCGGTCGGGCGTGTGGAAGTAGTAGGTAATCGGGAACTGCGCCAGGTCGTTGCGCAGGTTGATCGTCCGCTGGGTCAGGTCCATCAGGATACTTTCGAGCGTACCCTGGCTCATATTGGTCGTCGTGACGCCGGTCTGCCGCTCGGTGCGCTGGAGGAGAAAGACCTCGCGCGCCAGGTGGCGCCGCCGGGAAAGGACCGGGTAGATCGAGAGGATCCAGGAGATCGAGGCCGTCATCAGCGCGAAGCCGATCAGCGCCTCGAGCGGGGCGACGATCCGCATCCAGTCGGACACAGGGGTGATGTCGCCGTAGCCGAGCGTCGACAACGTCACCAGGGAGATGTAGACCGCGTCGACAAACCCGTGGTCCTCCTCCGGCCGCTCCGTCGCGGAGAGCAGGAACGCATCCGCCAGGTGAGGCCAGAGCACGAGCGCCCAGCCGATGGTCAGCGCCAACGTCCACAGCGCGATGATCAGGAGCAGCGCGAGCGGTCCGGCCAGCGTCAGCACATCCGGCCGCCGCCGTGCCCACCGCCGGAACAACCGCCAGATGTGGCGCGCCGTCAGGCTGCTGATCGACCCGGACCCGGTCGGCGCGAAGAGCGTGTGAAAGATGTCCCGCAGCGCCACCCCGATCAGCGCCACCCCGAGGACCGTAAGCAGCACCGTCACCCGCGTGTTCCTGAGGAGGCGAGCGGGCGGCGCGACGGTCCCCCGCACCACTGGAAAGAGGAGGTGTGATCGGACACGTGAGGACTCCGAATCAGGCCGGGATCATGGATACGGTCAGCCACACCGGCGACCGCCCATCGCACATCGCGACGGTTGAGCGGTGCATATTCCGCGCCGCCGCCCCGCCGGGACGTGCCTGACACGCCACACACGACCGCGTCTATCGCAACTCGCGACCGCCACAACCTTGAGCCGGCTGCAGCCGGGTTTGTGGGCCTAGTCTGGTCTCTTAT
>JACDBO010000412.1 GCA_013694885.1 Chloroflexia bacterium
ATGCGCAAACGGACCGAGCCCCAGCCGCTGCGGGGACTTGCCTCATTGACGGTGGGTCTCGGTCCTGGCTTTGTCGCGGGCACGACGGTCGATCTCGCGATTGAGACGAGTTGGGAGGCGCTCGGCGCCGTCATTCGAGACGGCGCGACCCTGCCGTTCGCTGGCGAGCCGCGCACCATCGACGGGCACGCCCGCGACCGCTACGTCTACGCGCCCGTCGGCGGCCTCTTTCGGACTGAGCGGCACATCGGTGATGCCGTGACAGCGGGCGAGACTGTCGCCCACATCGACGGGACGGCGCTCGCCGCCCCGCTCGACGGCAGGCTGCGCGGACTCATCCGCGACGGCGTGCCGGTCGGTTCGGACACGAAGGTGATCGAAGTCGATCCGCGCGGCGAGCGGGCCATCGTGACCGGCATCGGCGAGCGGCCGGGCAGCATCGCCGACGGCGTCCTCGCCGTGGTGCGGCAATGGGCAAGCGCTTCGTCAAAGCGGTAAGCAGGGACAGGAGTCGGACAGCGCGGCGGCGAGCCTATCCGGTCGGAAGCCAAGTACCTTCGCGTCGCCGACGACGAGCAATGGAGTCGCGAAGATACCGGTCGCGAGCAGGTCCATCGCCGTGGCCTCATCGCCGGTCACGTTGCGCTCGGTGAAAGCGACGCCGCGCTCGGTCAGCCAGTCGCACACCCTGCGGCTGTCGGCGCATCCGGTCTGCGTGTACAACACAACCGACTCGGGCTCGCGCCTCATATGGTCGTTTCTTGCTGTTCCAGGCGTCGTTCGGCGTCAGTTCGACGCAGGACGCCGACGAGCACACCGTCAGGGGTCGTAACCACGATGCTATCGACGTTCCGGTTGCGCATCCGCTGCACAAGCGAACCGAGCGGCTCGTTCGGCCGGACCGTCGCTGGTCCCGCCCGCATGACCTCTTCGGCCGTCCGGGCGGAGTGGCCCTCCAGGGCGTCGCCGCGGACGCGTCCGAGCACGACACCGCGCTCGTTGACGACGATACAACTCTCCCAGCCGGCCGCACGCACCTTGTCGCGAACGTCGCTGAGCCAATCAGTCAGTCGGCAAGTCGGGACATCGACGCGGGTGACTGGCCCAGCTCGCGGCTGGTCCGTCTTCGTCCCTTCGGTCGGTAGGGCAAAGGCCAGCCAGTCGGCTTCACCGGCCACGTAGTCGAAGACCCGTGAGAATCGGAGCGATTCGAGCCGCGACGCGGCCCGTGGGCTCATGTCTCACTGGTAGTCCCAGCAGTAGACGATCACGGGACGGTCGCGGTCGAGACCGGTCGTTGTTGTGGCGTCGAGCGTCTTCAGCGGGATGCTGACCGCGCCGGCCAAATGCTCGGCGGCATACTCGTCGGCCGGCAGCACGTCCACGAGCTGCGCGCCCTCGGCGAGCATCTGCCCCACGTCGTCCCGGTGAATTGGGGTAGGCAAAGTGTCTCCTCTCAAGCGGCGGTCGTCGCTCAGCGACTGTCGTGATCCCTATTGTGACGCACCGAGCGAGATTGCATCCCGGCGCGGCTCTCGGCGCGTGAGGCGGCGGTGGTTCAGCTTGGATGAACGGACTCTTGCCGAAAGTCGTACCTTCCGAGCAGCGCCAGACCGAGCAGCCCGGCGCCGGCGAGCAGCGACCCGCCGAGCCAGAAGACCGCTCGGATGCCGACCGCATCGACGAGCACCGCGCCCACGGCGAGCGAGAGCAGCCGCGCCGCGCTCCAGGTCACGTCGAGCAGCGTGAAGACCCGCCCCCGTACCGCGTCGGGGATGGTGTCCTGAAGCGTCGAGTTGAACACGACCATGCCCGTCGAGGTGTTCAGGCCGTAGACGAACAGGAGCGCCAGCGCGACCGGCAGCGGTGTGAAGACGGCGATCAGGACGTCGCCGATTCCCCGGATCACGTAGGGCAGGAAGAGCCAGCGGGCGTCGCGGTAGTCGCGAGCCAGCGCGTTGGGGATGAGCGGACCGATCAGTGCCCCGACACCGATGGCGCCGATCAGCCAGGCAAAGCCGGACGGCGCCAGGCGCAGATGCCGTTCGGCGAGGACGACGAGCAGCGCGCCCGTCGCCCCGGTCGCCAGCGACGCGACCGCCTGCACGATCAGCAGGCGCGAGACGAAGCGATCGCGCGCCGCGAACCGCAAGCCCGCCCGCGCATCGGCGAGGTAGCGGACCAGCCCGCGCCTCGCCCCTCCCGCAACCTGCCCGGCGTGGGCGGGAATGACGAGCCGGACGATCAGCAGCGCCGAGACGACGAAGGTCGCCGCGTTCAGGGCGAAGGCGGCGTCGGTCCCGATCAGGGCGATCAACCCACCGGCGACCGCCGCCGCCACGATCTGCACGAGCCGGCCGGTGGACCACGCCACCGAGTTGGCTGCCAGGCGCTGCACCGGCGTCGTGATGGCCGGGATCACCGCCTGCACGGTCGGATTGAAGAAGGCGTTGCCGGCCGCCAGCCCCGCCGCCACCGCGTAGGCATGCCAGACGCCTTGCGGCCAGACGAGCGAGAGGACCAGCCCCGCTCGAACCAGATCGGAACCGATGAGGAGAGCCTTCCGGCTGAAACGGTCGATGACCACACCGGCGACCGGCCCGAGCAGGAGCACCGGGACAATCTCGACGGCGACGAGAAATGCGACCGCCGCGCCCCGGCCGGTGATCTCGAAGACGAGCACGACCAGCGCGATGTAGTGGAGCGTATCGCCGAAGTTGGAGACCAGCTGTCCGAGCCAGAGCGGAGCGTAGGAGGGACTGCGGGCAACACCGGCGTACGAGCGTAAGACAGTCGTGAGACGATCGCGCAAGGTCCGCATGGCGGGGATCGTAGCACCAAAGGATACTTGCAATCACGAGCGCTGGCAGCGACCGTACCGGATTGGCATGGCCCATGCGCTTCCCTACGCGCTGAGGGAGTTTGCCGGCAACGCACGCGAAGGGAACGAAGCGGATGGCTGATCAGAACACGCCCGAAGTGGTGGTCGTGACGGGCGCCTCGGCCGGGATCGGGCGGGCGATCGTGCAGCGGTTCGCGCGCGAGGGAGCGCACATCGGGCTGATCGCCCGCGGCCAGGCCGGTCTCGATGGGGCGCGGCGGGATGTCGAGGCGGCCGGTGGTCGGGCGCTGGTACTGCCCGCCGATGTCGCTGATCCCGACCAGGTGGAGGCGGCGGCCCAGCGCGTCGAGGAGGAACTGGGACCGATCGACATCTGGGTCAACGACGCAATGCTCTCCGTCTTCGCGCCGTTCATGGAGGTGACGGCCGACGAGTTCCGGCGCGTGACCGAGGTCGCTTACCTCGGCTACGTCTACGGTACCCAGGCCGCCCTCAAGCGGATGGTGCCGCGCGACCATGGCACGATCGTCCAGGTCGGATCAGCGCTCGCCTACCGCGGCATTCCCCTCCAGTCCGCCTACTGCGGCGCCAAGCACGCGATCGAAGGGTTCACCGAGTCGGTGCGCACCGAGCTGTTTCACGACGGCAGCAACGTGCACATCACGATGGTGCAGATGCCGGCGGTCAATACACCGCAGTTCGGATGGGTCAAGAGCCGGCTGCCGCGCCAGGCGCAGCCGGTGCCGCCGATCTACCAACCAGAAGTCGCGGCGGAGGCGGTCTACTGGGCCGCACACCATCGCCGCCGCGAGGTCGATGTCGGACTCTCGTCGGCGGTCACGATCTGGGGAAACAAGTTCTTTCCGGGCATCGGCGACCATTACCTGGGCAAGACCGGGTACAAGAGCCAGCAGACCGAAGAACCGGAGGAACCAAACCGGCCCCACAACCTGTGGGAGCCGCTCGATGCGGAGCAGGACCACGGCGCCCACGGCTCATTCGACCAGCGTGCGCGGAGCAGCAGCCTCCAACTCGCCGTCAACCTCAATCGGGGCAAGTTGAGCCTGGCCGGCATCGGTCTGAGCATCGCCGGCGCTCTCGGCATCGCCAAAGCGAAAAAAGACTGAGACACAGGGCCGAGGATCGAGGATCGAGGGCCGAGGGCTAAGTCGGTCCCATTCCACTGATCATCCCCGCTCGGTGCGCTGTTCAGCGTGGGGCGACGGCGGAAAATGCTCGGCCCAGACCTCCGGCG
>JACDBO010000417.1 GCA_013694885.1 Chloroflexia bacterium
GGTCCGGCTCGCCCACCCGCGACCGCTGCTCAGGCGTCGTACCAGCCGACTCCTCACCAGCCTCGCTGGGGTCCTCCCCAGCACCTCCACCGGCAGCAGCCTGCGGTTGTGCTTCGGCCTGCACGAGCAGGGCGATTGCCTGGGCGGGGTGGGCGAGGATGCCGATCGCCTTGGCCCGGCGGGCGCCGACCGGGTCGGTGTCACCCTGGGCGGCGAGGATCTGCGCGATCCGGTCGCATACCGCGACGAAGTAGATCACATCCCCGGCCAGCGCCTTCGCGACCAGTGTCTTCAGCCCATGCTCGCTGCCGCGGCCGGTGGTCACGAACTGCTCGGCGGCGGCCTGCTGACGGCGTGCCTCGGCCGCGTCGGGGTCGGCGGCGATGATCTTGGCCTCCACCAAGCCGAGGAACTGGCCCCAGCTCAGGGTGTCGATGTAGTTATGCGTGTGCTCGTCGACCCAGCGGGCCTGCTGGAGCGTAAGGGCGAAGTCGTCCTTGCCGACCAGCTTGGCCACCTCCAGCGCCTTCCAGCCGCGCACCTCCCCGTTGCAGACCCGCTGCCACAGCTTCGGGTGCCGGTGGCGCAGGTTGGCCACGTTGCGCAGCAGGTGAGCTCCGGCCAGCGGATGCATCTCCTGCAACGCGGCGAACTCCGCACAGCAGAACTCGCCCATCTCCGGCGTACCCTCGGCGCCCGCCGCCACGCTGCGCTCCCGGCCCGCGACGCCGGTGGTGTCGTGGTCGACCGGATCGTCTACCCAGCCATGCAGATCCAGCCAATGCGCGGCCAACACCAGCCGCCGAGTCTCGACCTCGACCAGCTCGCGATGCGCCTTGGCGATCTCCTCGCAAGCCGCGCCACCATCGAGGCCGCGCACCCAGTCATGCTCGAACATGTCTTCGACTATAGGAGGTCACGCCGACCGTGACCCCCGCCCACCGGGAGACTGTGCACAACCCAACGCCCGAGTCCAGCTGTGGACGATAACCGGCGCAACCCGCGGTCAGAGCGCCATGGTCACTCCGCTGATTCCGGGTTCGCGGCGCCCCAGCGGCTCGTGAGGTACTTCTGCTTCTCGGCTGGGTCCGCTATCTCCCGCGTGCCGTTGCCGATGCGGATGTAGAAGGCCGTCTTCTTGACGATCTGCCCGCCCTTGTCGATCTTGACGTTGGCGTCAACCGGAAGCTGCTGGGCGGCACGTGGACGCGGCACAGGTCGTGTCCGTTGACGGTGTGGATCTGGGCCGAGACGGCGCTCGCGGCGGTCTCCCCCAGCGCGTTGACCAGCACTTGGTTCAGGTGCAGCAGAAAGCTGTCGCCGTCGGACCTTCCCGGCTCGCGGAGAGAGGGATGGTCCGCTGGCCAAGCCATGAATGGAGCCGTCGGCGGCGGACCCCGATGAGCAGGGTGCCGCCGTCGCGTCTGTTGGCGAACGCCGCGACGGTCTTGATGCTCGCCGTCTCCAAGACCTTGATCACCTCGCCGGTTTCGGCGCCGGTGCGCAGCGTCGACTTGAACTCCAGGTGTGCGTTCTCCGCACCGGCGTCCAGGAGTTCCCCGATCGGGCAGTGCTGCTGATAGGCCGCCTTGGCCCGGGCTTGGGCGAGAGTGGCGTAGACCTTGGCCACATCGGCCGCAAGGTTTTCGTCGTCGAGGTACTTGAAGACCACCTTCTCGTTGCGGTCCATCCGCCCGAGCAGGGCGGCCTGGAACATCTCCGGGAAGACCACCCGAAGTTCTCGGCGGTGTTGTTCGCCGCCGTCACCTGGACGCCCTCGTCGGCGACCAGGTCCTCCAAGGCGGCGTCGAAGACCAGCCGGTCGGCGTCGGTCCAGTCGGTGCCGTGCATCGCGTTGAGCCGCTCGATGATCACCGACAGCGGCTCTGGCTCCGGCTCGGTCCTCTTGCCCATCCCCGAGAAGATCGTGACCACCTCGCCCTCGGACCCCTCGAGCGCAACCGACCCGGAGAACCGCTGCTCGTGCCGCAGGTGGGTCAGCTCCACCGCGCCGGACAGGTCGACGGACTCCCCTGGGTCGAGTTTGATGAACACCTGGAGCGCCTTGCCGAACAGGTAGTCCCGCTCGAGGTCGGTGTCACCGAACGACACGATCTGCGAGAGGAAGGAGTAGATCCGCACGAACCGGCTCAGCGCATCGCGGAACCGCTCCTGCTCGTCCTCCTCGAGGTCGCGGAAGCGGTCGATCCCCGGTCCCAGCGCCCCGTGCAGCCGACCGTGGTCGACGTCCTCGGCCAGCAACAACTGAGCAAGGTGCGGGCCTCCTCCGCGTCGAGCGTCCGGAAGTGCTCGACGACGATCTCGGCCACATTGTCGCACTGTGCTCGCCCGCGACTCTGCCGGCTCACAGCGCGTAGGCGCGGCGGTAGCGGCGGATCAGCCGCCACTGCACCAGCACCACCGCCGCGGT
>JACDBO010000421.1 GCA_013694885.1 Chloroflexia bacterium
CCTCTGATTCCGTGAAAGTTGCCCCGCTCGTGATGCCACCCGTTGTCTCTCCACTTTGCGGCATGGTATGCTGCCCGCGCTTCGGGGAGTGGCGCAGTCCGGTTAGCGCGCAGCGTTCGGGACGCTGAGGTCGGAGGTTCGAATCCTCTCTCCCCGACCTTCAGGGAACGGCACCACGCCGTTCCCGTTTTTTTCGTCTCCGAAATCGCAAGGGAGCGCTCCCCGCACGCAAGCGCTCCATCTCATCGGGAATGACGCGAACCGCCCATATCCCGGTCGGAGCAGCAGATGACACGAACCGTTGGCAACCACCAGAGTCCCTCGAATCCCGCGATCCACACTCCTGATTATCGCGTCCTTCCGTCCGTCGATCAGCTGCTGCGCAGCATCCCACCTCGCGACCGCGGCAGCCTCAACGTTTCGATCTTCGCCGCGCTCTTCGCACAGGTGCTGTCCGACGCTCGTGAGGAAATTGCGGGTGGCGTGCCGCTCACCAGAGACACGGTGATCGACCGCGCACGAGCAGCAACCCTCGCCGTGACGACGCCCCGTTTAGCGCGACTGATCAATGCCACAGGCATCATCGTCCACACCAACCTCGGCCGTGCTCCGGTGAGCCGGCAGGCAGCCTCAGCGATGGCCGAGGTCGCGTCGTCCTCCGTGCCACTCGAACTCGACCCGGAAACCAATCAGCGCGGCGGCCGGATGTCGGAGATAAGCCACATCATGCGGCTGCTCACCGGTGCCCAAGAGACGCTTGTCGTTAACAACAACGCCGCCGCGGTGCTCCTGGCGCTCTCAGCGCTCGCCGCCAGCAAACAGGTCATCGTCTCCCGAGGCGAGGCTGTCGAGATCGGCGGCGGGTTTCGCATCCCCGACGTTCTCCGCCAGTCAGGTGCGGAACTCATCGAGGTCGGAACCACCAATCGAACCTATGTTGATGACTACCGAAACGCCATCGAACCAGAGACCGCCGCGCTGCTCAAAGTCCACTCAAGCAACTTTCGGATAGTCGGATTCACCACAACTCCGTCACTCTCGGAGCTGGTCGCCCTTGGCCATGAGTTCAACCTGCCAGTCATCGAGGACCTCGGCAGCGGCGCCCTCCTCGATACCTCCACCTATGGCCTCGGTCACGAGCCGACGATCGGTGAGAGCATCACCGCGGGCGTCGCTCTCGTTATGGCCAGTGGCGACAAGTTGCTCGGTGGCCCGCAGGCCGGCATCCTGCTCGGCGATGAGAAATGGATAGCGCATATCGCTCGCCACCCACTTGTCCGCGCCGTTCGTGCCGACAAGACTTGCCTCGCCGGCCTCGCCGCCACGCTTCGGCACTATCTCCGCGATGAAGCACCAACCACGATCCCCGTGTGGCGGATGGTCAGCGCGACCATCGATGATCTCCGCAACCGCGCGGAAAACATCCGCCGTGACCTCACCCACCTCACGGAGCTGATCTCCGTCGTCGACAGCGCATCGACCGTCGGTGGCGGATCACTCCCTGGCCGGACCCTCCCAAGCATCGCGCTGCGCATCCATCCATCCACCCAAGAATCGGTAGACGATCTCGCGAAGCACCTCCGCACAAAATCTGTCCCTCCAATCTACGGGCACATTGTGGAAGGAGCGCTGTTCCTCGATCTCCGCACCGTCCTCCCCGAGCAAGACCCCGAGCTGACCGTCTCCCTCACCGCAACGCTCAAACCATCGACATCGAATTGACGCAGTCTCCGCCTGCCCCCACCTGCCCCCAACCTGTCATTTCGAGCCGCAGCGAGAAATCTCTCGTTGAAGGGCGACTGTCGCAAGTTGAAGAATACCTAGCCTCCGACCCCCCATACGGAAACCGTTTGATAGGTTGTGAAATACGAACCCCCGTCATTCTGAGTGGATTGTCACAGGGGATGTCTCGTACATCACTTTCACCTGCACCCGTCATTCTGAGGCCGCAGCCGAAGAATCCCCGCGCGAAGCGCTCGACGGCGAAGCCGGCGCGTCATCCGGGTAACGGCGTCCCCCCCAGCCTTCGGCCGGAATCGGTATAAGACCGCCGAAGTTCATCCCTTTAGAACAGACCCACCGCGCCTCATCGATGCTGCCCCTGTGGTGACCGCGAATCGCGAAAGTAGGGGCTTGGTGGCGGATAGAGCTGGCGGTGTCGATCGGCGAGAGCCGAGAGCTGGCCGCGGAGCGAGTCGACCGCTTCCGTATCGTCCTCCCGCGCCGCCGCTTCGATATTCGATTGTATCTGCCGCGCCAGAAAGACAAATCGCTCCCGGCCGAGCGTGTCCAACATCTGCGTAACCGCCCGTTGGACGTGCCCGGGGAACTGCTCCGGCTGACCCTCCACAGCGCTCAACAGCGCTTCCGCATGGTCGGCAAGTTGATCGTCGAGTCCGGCAACCACCTGCTCCGCCGTCAATCCCGCGATCGCCGGGTCGCTAAGAATGCGCAGTAACTCCCGGTTGCGGGCATCCAGTAGGTCGTCAGGCGGAATGCGCACGGCGATCGCTCGCGTCAGGTCGTGATGCTGAAGCAGGAGCGCCAGGAGATGATCCTCAGTTGCCCGCCGTCGTGCCTTCGGATGGTCCGCCGCCTCGCTCGGACGCGCGGATGTCCGTGCCCTCGCGCGTCGAATCTCCGAGACCACCAGCCTCTCATCCAGATCGAGCCGTCGCGCTAGCTGGCTCATATAATGTCCCTGCACGATTCGATCTGGAATCTGCTGGAGGAGCGGCGCCACCCGAGTGACGACCTCAGCTTTTCCGCGCGCGTCGTCCCGCCCGACGTCACGCACCAGGACGTCCAAGGTGAAATCCAGGAAGGGGCGAGCGCGCCGCACGATCTCCGGCCAGCGCTCCGGTGCCTTGCGGATCAGCTCGTCCGGGTCCTTGCCCTCCGGCAACTCCACGATGGCGATCTCGGCGTTCAACTTTCGCTCGAATCGCACGACCCCGAGTGCATCCGGTATTGGCACCATGTCTTGATCGAGCGCATCCCGCATCGTCTCCAGACCGCGCAGCGTCGCCATTTGGCCGGCCGTGTCCGCATCGAGAGCAAGAACGATCCGCTTGCTGCCTCGCTTCACTTGAGCCACTTGCCCTTCGGTGAGCGCGGTCCCCATCGCCGCCACGACGTTCTCGTGGCCGAACTGATGCGCCGCGATCGCGTCCATATAGCCCTCGACGATGACGACCTCATCGTGTTTCCGAATCGCATCGCGTGCGAGGTCCAGACCGTACACGAGCGAACTCTTGTCGAAGATCGGCGTCTGCGGGGAGTTGAGGTACTTCGGCATGGCGTCGCCGAGCGCCCGTCCACCGAAACCGACGACATTGCCGTCGCGGTCTCGGATCGGGAACATCAGCCGGTTACGGAATCGGTCGTAGTAGCCGCCATTTGGTCGCTCCTGCAACAACCCCGCCTCGACACCTGTGGGACCATCGACCGATCGGCTGCTCAGGAAGTTGGTGAGGTGTTCCCAGCCATCCGGCGCGAAACCGAGACCGAAGCGCTCCACCATCTCCGGCGACACCCCGCGCTGTTCGACCAATGCGCGCCCGTCCGCACCGGCCGATGCGCGCTGCAGGACGTGGCCGAAGAACGTCGCCGCGAGCTGGTTGATCTCGACCAGGCGCCTCCGATGCTCGTCCTGCTTCGGCGTGGGCGCCGCTCCCGGCTCCAGCTCCACACCGGCACGGCGCGCCAGCTCGCGCAGCCCCTCACGGAACTCCACATGCTCACTCAACATGTAGAAGGTAAAGATGTCGCCGCCCTTGCCGCAGCCGAAACAATGAAAGTTCTGCGAATCTGGAAACACGATGAACGAAGGTGTCTTCTCTTGGTGGAACGGGCAGAGACCTTTGAAGGTGCGGCCCGTCTTTTTCAAGCTAGGCACATACCCCCGCACCAATTCCACGATATCCGTTCGATCCCGAATCTCCGCGACCGCATCGCGCGCCATGATGTGTATCCTCCTCGAATTATCCCCAGCGTGTGCGGACGCGCTCAGGCAATGGTGCGGGGCACGAAGATTCGCTCATAGACCTCCACAGCATAGCGGTCGCTCATCGACGCCACAAAGTCGACCGCGAGCCGTTCTGGCGTGGCTTCTTCTGGTCGATCCGCGTCGAACGTATGGATGCGGCCGGTGTCCTCGGCGAAGTAGTGGAACAGCGCGACAACGACGTGTTGCGCCCGTCGTGTCTCCTCGCGTTCATTGATCGGGCCGTACACGCGCTCGAACAGAAATGAGCGGAGGAGATCGGCCGCCGTCTGAATTGAAGTGGACATAACAATGGAACCGGGAGCATCCGCAACGTTTGAACGATCGACGATGTCGCGGACGAGTGTGTCGATCCGTTCGGCGTGCGAGTCACCCAGTACCTCTATCACTGCCGGCGGTACGTCCTCCGTGCGCACGATCCCAGCCCGCATGGCGTCGTCGAGGTCGTGGTTGATGTAGGCGACTCCGTCCGCGATCTTGAGTACCTGCCCTTCGAGGGTAGCGGGCATCGCTGAGACATTCTCGGTAATCCCACCACGCGGCTTGGAGTGGTGGAGGATTCCATCGCGGACAGGCTCCGACAGGTTTAAACCCGCCCCTTCCTTTTCGAGCCGGTCGACGATCCGCAAACTCTGCTCGTTGTGGCGAAACCCTGGAAACACTTCGGCCAGCGCGCGCTCCCCAGCATGGCCAAACGGCGTGTGCCCGAGGTCGTGCCCGACGCCGATGGCCTCGACCAGGTCCTCGTTCAGGTTGAGCGCACGTCCGATCGTCCGCGCGATCTGCGTCACTTCGAGCGTGTGTGTCAAGCGAGTGCGATAGTGGTCACCCGGCGGCGCCAAAAACACTTGCGTCTTATGTTTCAGGCGCCGAAAACTCTTGCTGTGGATGATCCTGTCCCGGTCGCGCTGAAACGCCGTGCGGACCGGAGACGGTGCCTCGTCTCGCAGACGACGCGCACCACGACTGCGCGTCGCCAGGGGTGCCAACCAAAGCTCCTCCCGCGCTTCGAGTCGCTCTCGCACCGACGCGAACGTGACCGCCACGGAGTCATGCTCAGTCGCCATCCCCACCGATCACCTCCAGCGGCGCCAGACTCGCCATCAGCCGTTTCCGACCATGGCGGGCAAACTCGATGGCGATCTCCTGGTCATCGCGCCGCTCGACGACCTCCCGAACGTGTCCCTCTCCGAATTTGGCGTGGAACACCCGTTGGCCTTCGCGGTAGTGACGCGCCGGAGGTGCCGGCGCTTGCGGCGGCTGACCATAGTCGGGAGCCGAGGAGGTCCACGCGGTGGAGACCCGGGCGGCGAGCGGCCCCGTCGGGTGGCGCGTCGTGCGTCCATCCTTGCCACCGTAGGCAGAAGCCCGCGTCACACTGCGCACCGTCTCCGCCGGGATACTATCGATGAAGCGCGACGCGACACCAGCACGGTAACTCCCGTATGTGAGGCGGTTCCCGGCGTAGGTCACGTAGAGCAAGCGCTTTGCGCGGGTGATACC
>JACDBO010000426.1 GCA_013694885.1 Chloroflexia bacterium
ACCTCAAACCCCTCATCCGCAAGGACCAACCCGCCACCGACGAGGTCGCCGAGTCTTGATAAGCCAGCCAGAATCGCGATTCTTTTGCCGCTTGTCACACTCCACCCGTCCAAACCGTCATTCTGACCAACGGGAAGAATCCCCGCGCGAAGCGCTCGACGGCGAAGCCGGCGGACCCCGCGGCAACGTCCTGTGTGCGATGTGCGGTGTTCCCGACAACGGATGCGCTTCGCGCAGGGATTCTTCGGCTGCGACCTGCGGTGTAAATAGAAACGTTGCCGCGAACGTACGCGGACCGTGTTTTCCTGTCGCGGTGGCTTCCCAACGGGACATGACCACTCAGAATGACGATGAGGGCCGGCTTACAGTTGGTGACGTTTGAGGTGCGCACGACAACTCGTTCGTTGAATGCACCCTAACGCAATCGTTGGCTGATCTGACCGACCACCGACCGCACGATAGTGAATCGTTGCTTCCCAGCTGCCACAGGATATCGTTTCACAGGATATGATGAGATATTCCGGGCTTTTTGACCTACAGCAAGGGTTGTTCGACACAATGGCAATCCCCGATTATCAAAGCTTGATGCTCCCGCTACTTCGGCTCCTGGACGACGACCAAAATCACGCCTCGAAAGACCTTGTTATGCACTTGGCTGCTGAGTTTGGCCTCAGCAACGAGGAGAGATGGCAACTCCCACCCAGTGGCAGGCAACCGTTGTTTACAAATCGTGTCAGCTGGGCCACCACCTACCTTGCGAAAGCAGGACTCATCGAGCGCCCTGCTCGTGCGCACGCACGAATCACCGATCGTGGCCGTCAAGCGCTGGCTAAAAAGCCGACGCGAATAGACAATGCCTACCTCTCGCGATTCACCGAGTTCGAGGAGTTCAGGCGTCGGTCGGGGCGGCAGAATGGTGAAGCATCAGCATCACTTGAGGAGAGGATCGAAGTCGCGGCTTCGCAGCCGCTTCCGCCTGACGAAATGATGGAGGGAAGCTACCAACGTCTACGGCAGGCGCTTGCGCAGGAATTGATCGACCGCGTCAAGAACGCACCACCCGCATTCTTTGAAAACCTCGTTGTGGATTTGCTAGTGGCCATGGGCTATGGGGGCTCACGACGAGATGCCGGGCAGGCGGTAGGCAGGAGTGGTGATGAAGGCATCGACGGCATCATTAAGGAGGATCGACTTGGTCTCGACTTTGTCTATATCCAGGCCAAGCGGTGGGACCATCCCGTCAGCCGAACGACCGTGCAAGCGTTCGCCGGGAGTTTGGAAGGCCAGCGTGCGCGCAAGGGCGTGCTCATCACCACGTCCAGATTCACGCGGGAGGCAGCCGAGTTTGTGAATCGCATCGAAAAGCGAATTGTGTTGATTGACGGAGAGCAGCTTGCAGACCTGATGATTGACCACGGCGTGGGAGTGGCGGACGTGGCCACTTACCAGGTAAAGCGTGTTGACGACGACTACTTCGGTGTGGAATTCTGAAAGTGCCGTCTCAACGCAGTGTCCAGGTGCAGACTCCTGGAATGCCGTCGTTGCTGGCGGTGCTCAAACCTCCTATACTTAATATCTGGCGGCCATCACTGGTCGCCTCTTTTGTGTGTTGAACAACTAAGTTGGGGACGACCCACGGAAGTGGTCCGTCGGGGCCACGTGACGGAGCAATCAGGATGCATGCGACCGTAATGGATGAACCGCAGACCGCAATCGTCGTCGGCGAGGGCGCAGCGAAGGGAAACGGGCTCACCGCCGAAGTGGCGCGGCGCCGCACCTTCGCCATTATCTCCCACCCTGACGCCGGCAAGACGACGCTCACGGAAAAACTGCTGCTCTACGGCGGGGCCGTCCAGCTCGCCGGCTCGGTGACGGCGCGGCGCTCGCAGCGTCACGCCGCCTCGGACTGGATGGCGATGGAGCGCGAGCGCGGCATCTCGATCACCTCGACGGTGCTCGCCTTCCCCTACGCCGGTTGCCAGCTCAACCTGCTCGACACCCCCGGTCACCAGGATTTCTCCGAGGATACGTACCGGACGCTGACCGCGGTCGACAGCGCAGTGATGGTGCTCGACGCGGCGCGCGGCATCGAGCCGCAGACGCTGAAGCTCTTCGAGGTCTGCCGTCGCCGCCACACGCCGATCTTTACCTTCATCAACAAGCTCGACCGACCCAGCCGACAACCGCTGGAGCTGCTGGACGAGATCGAGCAGACGCTCGGCCTCAAGACCTGTCCGCTCAACTGGCCGATCGGCGACGGCCCCGATTTCCGCGGTGTCTACGACCGGCTGACGCGGACCGTCCACCTCTTCGAGCGCACCGAGCACGGCGCCAAGCGCGCCCCGGTGCGCGTCGCTGGGCTGGACGACCCGACCCTCGCCGCCCGCCTCGGCAGCGAGCGGGCTGCGCAGCTGAAAGATGATCTGGAGTTGATCGACCTGGCGGGCACGCCGTTCGATGCCGACGAGGTTCTCGCCGGCCGCCTCACACCGGTCTGCTTCGGCTCGGCGCTGACCAACTTCGGTGTCCAGCTCTTCCTCGACCAGTTCGTCGCCCACGCCCCGCCGCCGTTGGCCCAGGCCACCGATGAACGGGTGATGACGCCCGACGAGGAGACCTTCTCCGGTTTCGTCTTCAAGGTGCAGGCCAATATGGACCCGCGCCACCGCGACCGCGTCGCCTACCTGCGCGTCGTCTCCGGCAAGTTCGCGCGGGACATGGAGGCGTGGAACCCGCGGCTGCGGCGCACGATCCGCCTCGCGCGGCCGATGCGCCTCTTCGGGCAGGACCGGGAGACGGTCGAGGAAGCGTACGCCGGCGACGTCGTCGGCCTCATCAACCCCGGCGCCTTCACCATCGGCGACACCGTCAGTGCCGGGGACGTGGGCGCCTTCCCGCCGCTTCCACGCTTCCAGCCCGAGCACTTCGCCCTGCTGCGCCACGCCCGCGCCGACCGATACAAGCAGTTTCTGAAGGGGCTGGTCCAGATCGAGGAGGAGGGCGCGATCCAGCTCTTCTACCCGGTCAACACCGGCAGCCGCGAGCCGATCCTGGCCGCGGTCGGCGCGCTTCAGTTCGACGTGGTCCGCTACCGGCTCGAAGCGGAGTACAACGTCGAGACGGTGATGGAGCCGCTGACCTACTCCCTGGCGCGCTGGGTCGACGGCGATGAGGCGGAGATCGCCAATGTCGCCGCCGGTCGCGGCCGCTTGCGCGCCGAGGACCGCGACGGCCGCACCGTGATGCTCTTCACGACCGAATGGGACCTTCGCTACGCCGAGGAGAACGCGCCCGGTGTCACCTTCGGGTCGCTGACACGAGGATAGCGCCGCCGCCGGACCAGCGAGCGTCCGTTATGGCACGCCGCGTGCACGGACAACCGCTGTGGTGTCCTCGCCGTGCCGATTGGGCGGCGATCGAAGAAGTGACAGCGGCTGATACGCCCGGCGCCCATGGTGACGTGGAGCGCCTTCAGCACATGAAGTGAGGCGGGAGAACGATCATGTCCCAGCAATCGTCCGGGAACGATATGGTCGAGCGGGTGAGAACCTGGCTCGGACGAACATGGCACAGCGTGCTCTATGGCCCCGAAGTCGGGCCGGAGCGGGCGCGGCATGCTCAACCTGGGGCCGTCGAACCGGAGCCGGGCGAGGCGGCGCGTGAGGAGCGTGGTCGCCGCGATGCCGGTGTGGCGGAGGACGCGCAGCAGCTCGAAGGCGGCGCCGCCGACCGCACCAGCCTGGTTGGTCAGTCAGGCGATTCTGGTCGGGTAGGCGCTGACCCAACGGCGAGCGGTGCCGCGGTCGTCACCAGTGTCGAAGACGGCGGCGGCGAAGAGACCGGGATGTCCGGTCGCCAGCATGACCTCGCCTCGGCGGAGCCGGGCCGTGACACTGGTTCGGCGGCGACTCCGGTCGATGCCGGCGATGAGTCCGCCGCGAGCGCCGGCGTTCCCGACAACCAGCATGATGTCGATAGCCCCGAGCCGGTCATGGACACAACACGCGCCAGCGAACCGCCGGCCGAGGGCGCGATCCGGGCCGACGCGGAGACCGGGAGCACCTGGGCGCCAGTCCACGGCGACACCTCCTACGATGAGATGACCCGGGAGCCGCTCGAGAGCGCCGCTGGGCAGCCGGCGTCGGTGGTCCCGGATGTAGGCGGCGTGACCGGTACCGCCGGGGCGACGAATCTGGACGACAGCGCCGGTGCGCCCGCCGAGAACACCGGGCTCGACGACATGACGTCCCAGGTCAGCGACCTCCGGGACCGGCCACCGAGCGAGACCGACTTCTCCGACGAGCCGGCCAACGCTTTTTCCGCGGAGGACGAGGACGCTCCCGCGTGGTCAGGGACCGAAGAGACGGCCGCCGACCTCCAGTTCGGCAGCGCCAACGAGCAGATCGGCTTCGGCAGCTTCGACAGTCGACCCGAGGAAGCAGAGGAGGCCGGCGCGGTGGTCGTCGACGCCGGCGAGGGCGACGTTCCCGAGGAGTTCGGGGTGGCCGACGGCGTCACCGAGATCGTGCCCGATAGCGACGACGAAGCCCTGGTAGGAGATGTCGAGCGGGATGTCAACGCCGACGAGACCGGAGGCGGCGCCAACATTGCCGCCGCCGCCGCGGTCATCGACGCGGACGCCGGCGAGGACGCCCCGAGAGGCGCCGTGCGGGGCGACGGCAGCGAGACCTGCCCGCCCGGCTACCCGGTCAAGGGCAACGCCAGCTCGCACGTCTACCACGTCCCCGACGCGTCCTCCTACGACGCCACCAAGGCGACGTTCTGCTTCGCCACGGAGGATGACGCGATCGCCGCCGGCTACCGAGCGCCGATTGGCCGTTAGCGGTCCGTCGCGACGAATAACGCATGATGACAGCGGGGGAGCGGTCGGTCGGCCACTCCCCCTCAGCGCGACCGAGCATCGAGCAAGAAAGGGAACCATCCGTGGCGCAAGCGACAACCGCGTTACCGCATTGGGACATGACCGTCGTTTACCCCGGTATCGACGCGCCGGAGTTTGAGGCCGGGATGCAGGAGCTCGACCACTCCTTCACGGACCTGGAGCGGCTTGCTGCCCGCACCTGCGCCGCCGAGCGGCATGGCCAGGCGGTCAACGACGAGGTAGTTGCCGCGTTCGAAGAGGTGACCGGCGCGCTGAACGCAACTGGTGAGCTGTCGGAGACGATCACGTCCTTCGTCCACGGCTACACGTCGGTCGATTCGCGCAACGACCGTGCGCAGGCGCGGGCCAGCGAGCTGCGCCGGTACTGGTCGCGACTCTCCAAGGTCATGACCCGGTACACCGCCTGGGTCGGTTCGCTTGATGTCGAGGCGCTGCTCGACCGTTCCCCGGTGGCCCGTGAGCACGAATTCGCCGTGCGCCGGGCGCGGGTCGAGGCCGCGCACCTGATGACGCAGAGCGAGGAGGACCTCGTCGCCGAGTTGACGCTCGCCGGCGGTTCGGCCTGGGGCAAGCTTCACGACGATCTCACCTCACAGATCATGATGCCGGTCAAGAAGGAAGCGGGAACCGTCGTCGAGCTCCCGATGAGCGAAGTGCGCAACCTGGCCATGAACCCGGACCGAGACGTGCGGCGCCGCGCCTACGAGGCGGAGCTGGCGGCCTGGCAGCGCTGGGAGACGCCCATCCGGGCCGCCCTCAATGGCGTCAAAGGGGAGCACCTGACGCTCATCAAGCGGCGGGATTGGGACGACGTGCTCGATGAGTCGGTCTTCCAGAACCACATCGACCGCGAGACACTCGATGCCATGCTCGGCGCGGCCCGCGCGGCGTTCCCCGATCTGCGCCGCTACCTCAAGGCCAAGGCCACTGCTCTCGGCGTCGACACGATGGCGTGGTACGACCTCTTCGCGCCGCTCTCGGCCGATGCCCCGGTGTGGGAGTGGGACGATGGCGTCGCCTTCGTGATCGAGCAGTTCGGCACCTTCTCCGACCGGATGCGCGACCTGGCCTACCGCGCCGTCGACGAAGGCTGGATCGATGCCGAGCTGCGCGCCGGCAAAGTCGGCGGCGCGTTCTGCATGCAGCTGCGTGGCGAAGAATCCCGCGTACTCGCCAACTACACTCCGGCCTGGGACGGCGTCAGCACCATGGCGCACGAGCTGGGGCACGCCTACCACAACCTCTGCGAGGCCGGGCGCACCCCGCTCCAGCGCTTCGGCACCCCCATGACCCTGGCGGAGACGGCGAGCACCTTCTGCGAGACGATCCTGCGGCAGGCGGCCTTGGCACAAGGCACGGAGCGCGAGCAGCTCGCGATCCTCGAAGCGAGTCTGCAGGACGCCACTCAGACGATCATGGATATCATCAGCCGGTTCGACTTCGAGCGCGCCGTCTTCGCGCGCCGCCAGAGTCGCGAACTCTCGGCCGACGAGTTCAGCGAGCTGATGCTGGACGCGCAGCGCCAAACTTACGGCGACGGGATTGACGACACCCAGCGGCACCGCGCCATGTGGGCGGTGAAGGGCCACTACTACTCGCCGGATTACGCCTTCTACAACTATCCGTACCTGTTCGGCCTGCTCTTCGGCGTCGGTCTCTACGCGCGTTACCAGCAGGACCCGGATACCTTCCGCGCCAACTACGACGACCTGCTCTCGGCGACCGGGCTCGACGATGTCGCCACCCTCGCCGCTCGCTTCGGAATCGACATCCGCACCCCCGCCTTCTGGGAAAGCAGCCTCGACGTCATCCGCGCCGACATCGACCGCTTCGTCACCCTGGTCGACGCGACCACGTAGCCACGGAACACGCGCCGCGGCGCGGTTCCCGGATTCTTCACCAACCGCGTCTCAGCCAGCCGCCAACCTGTCAGTTCGAACCGCCCACCTGTCATTTCGAGCCGCAGCGAGAAATGACAGGTGGGCGATTGGCGTGCCGGGTGGGACCGTGAACTCCGCGGGCAGCGGCTCGACCGGGAGGCGCTCGATGGCCGCCCACGAGGCCCAGCCCTCGTCGTAGACGCGGACCTTGTCGTACCCCAACAGCGTGAGCACGAGCCACGGTTGACCGGACTCGACGCCGAAGCGGCCGTAGACGACGACTTCCTTCTCAGGCGTCACGCCAGCGGCCCGGAGGCGGGCGGCCAGCTCGTCCGGGGGTCGCAGGAGCCCGGAGGCATCGCGCACCGTCTCGTTCCACGGGATGCGCACGGCGCCGGGGATCATCCCGACGCGGATGGTGCCGTTGAGGTCGTCGGTCGCCTCGGCCGGTGAGCGGGTATCGAGGAGGAGCAACGCCGGGTCGTCGGTGCGCTCCTGGAGTTCGGTGGTGGTGATCACCCACTCGTCGCGGGGCGTCGCCTCCACCGTGGCCGCGTCAGGCGCCTGGGCCGGGTTGTCGCTGACCGGCTGCCCTGCTCCTTTCCAGGCGGCAAGACCGCCGTCGAGGACCATCGCTCGCTCGATGCCGGAGAACCGGAGCAGCCAGACCAGGCGGGCCGCGTAGCGGTTGGCATCGTCGTCGTAGACGACCACCGTGGACCCGCTGTCGACGCCGAGCGAACGGAACAGCTCCTGATAACCGAAGGGACCACCGGGCCGCTGAATTCGCCGCCCGTAGACGTGAGCATCGGCCGACATCGTGTCCTGCCACCAACCGTGGATCGCGCCGGGGACGTGCTCGGCCTCGTACCGGCGTGGGTCGGAGAGGTCGAGCACGACGAGGTTTTCAGAACCGTCGGGCTGCGTCAGTCGCTCCGCCAACCACGCCGCATCGACGAGGAGCGGGTTCGACCCGTTGCCGGGGAAGCCCGCCACGCTGACCGGTGTCACCGCCGCGACCGGCAGCGGCACGGTTGCGGCGCGAAAGAGCCAGCCGAATCCGAGGGCCATCCCGATCAGCACAGCCCCGGAGATCAGGGTGGACAGCGCCCGGCTTCCCCGGAGTGGGGCAGCCGGGCGCGGCGGCGCGTCGTCCTGACGTGGCGGGTGGTCGGTCACGTGGCGTTGGCCATACCGATAAAGTGGGTTGCGGAAATCGTGGACATCGTGTTCTCAGCCTCGCAGAGGCTTCCTCGTTGCGGAGCCGGTAGAGCGGGTCTTCAGGCCCGCGCCGCGATGAGACCGGTCACGATTGCCGCATACCGCGTTAGCTGCCACCCGCCGAGATCTCGAAGACCACGTAGACATCGACCGCGATCTCGGTGCTCCCGGCCTGGACTGGCACCTGGCTCGGTGCCGCCTGGCCGGCGGCCATGTCCATGGAGGCTCGCTCCATGAAGATCTCGGGCGGGGGAGCGGGCGCTGACGTCTCCTGGATCGAGACGACGCCGACGATGGAGACACCGGCGGCGGAGGCCAGTTCGTCGGCCTTGGTCCGTGCGTCCGCGACGGCGAGTCCTCGAGCCTGGCTGGCGGGCGCCGTAGAGTCGTCGACGAAGAACGAGATGCCGTAGAGCAGATTGGCGCCGGCGCCGACGGAGCTGTCGAGCAGCACACCGAGCGTGTCGAGGTTGCGTACCGTGGCCTTCAGCGTCGACGAGACGGTGTACCCGTTGATCCCACGCAGATTGCCGTTGTTGTCGTACTCATAGAGGATCTGCACATTGTACGACGATGTCTGGATATCATCGTCGGCGACGCCTTGCTCGCGCAGGGTGGCGAGGATAGCGTCGAGCCGCAGCGAGACCTGATCCTGCGCCGCTTCCAGCGATGTGTTCGTCTCGGTCACGCCGAGTTCCACCGACGCGGTGTCCGGGGTGACGTTGACCGAGCCGTGGCCATTGACGGTGATCGTCCGCACCGGCTCAGTTGGAACCGGTGTCGCCACCTGGGCCGTCGTGGCACCGGTCACCGTGACCAGCGCGAGCGCCGTCACTGCGACGATTACCCCAAGTCTCGGCACCGTGCTCCAAAAACGTTGAATGTTCCCGACGCTTGCCCGTTTCATGCGACAACTCCTTGTCTACTCGCTCACTCACGTACTGTGCTCCGTGCTCCCATGTGTCCCTGGCAACCCTGGCCGTCCCGACGCCGGTCCGTGCCGCTAGGTCCGCCGGTGCTTGACGTTCGCGCGGGCGAGCGCCGCCCAGGCGACGAGGAGACCGGTGGCCAGCATCCCGAGCCCGGCACTCGCGAGCGCCCAACGGTCGATCTCGCTCTCCGGTGAGGATGCCCGGGCGTCGTTGGCCGCCGTTTCAGCGGCCGGGGCCACGTCGCCGGCGCTGTTGGTCGCCGTTGGACCGGCATCGGCCTCCTGGGCGATCACCAACTCGGATTGGTCAGCATCGCGGGGAGCGGCGGCCTCCTGTGCGTCGCCTCCCTCTTGCAGACCTTGCGACTCCTCGCCATCCGCGGGTTCCGCCGCGTCCCGAGACTCATCGGCCGCCCCGGCCGACTCGGCGCCTCGGGCCGAGGTCGCCTCTGCATTGAGAGACGATTGTGCCACGCCCGTGGTTCCGTCGGATTCGTCCACGGTCTCGGTCGGTTGTTGCATCATCGCCGCCGGCCCCCCGTCGCCCTCGGTGACCGGCTCGTCGCGCACGTAGGCGAAACCGGAGACGACGACGAAGAGCAGGACCGCGGCGATGGCCAGGGCGCGCACGGTGGGGAGCAGGGTGATCGACGCGGTCGCCCACCGGCGCCGGTACTCCGGTCCGAGCTGGAACGAGCGCCGAGGCCGGAAGTGGGGCAGGTGGCGCAACAAGGCGACCGTCGCCCGCAGCTCGGCCAGCTCGCGGCGGCAAAGGCCACAGCCCGCGAGGTGGCCGGCGATCTGGCGGCGATCCTCGTCCGGCAGGTCGCCGTCGAGGTACGCGCTCAGGGAATCGGTGTCGATGTGCGGCGACTGGCTCATGCTCCGCGCTCCCGCGCCATACCGATGGTGCCGGTGCGTGTGCTTGCCCCGCACGGACTACTCACCGTCGTCCTCCGAAGTGAGACGCACCAGACGGCCGAACAGTTCCCGACCGGCGGGGTCGCGCTGGAGCTGCTCCCGTAGGCGGGCGCGGCCACGACTCACGCGCGACTTGACGGTGCCGATGGCTACGTCGGTGATCGCCGCCACCTCGTCGTAGGCGAAACCGTGGACATCGGCGAGGATGATCGTCAGCCGCTGATCCTCCGGCAGTGCCGCCAGCGCGTGTTCGAGCGCCGTGCTCAACTCGGTGCGCAGGGCGAATGCCTCGGGCGGTTCGGACTGCGTCGCATGGGAACTCCACGACGACTCGACCTCGTCGAGCTCGAATTCGAGCGAGCTGGTCGGTCGCCGCGCCCGCACGCGCAGCAGGTCGTAGGCACGGTTGGTGGCGATCCGCAGCAGCCACGGCCGCACCAGCCCGCCGCGGAAGCGGTCGACCGCCGACCAGGCGCGGATGAACGTGTCCTGCGTGGCGTCCTCGGCCATCGCGACATCGCGGAGCAGCCGCAGGCAGACATTGAAGATGGTGCGCTGGTGGCGCTCGACGAGCTGGTTGAAGGCATCGAGGTCGCCGCGCTGGGCCGCCAGCATCAGCCGCTCGTCGTCGTCCTCCGGGCGCTCGGTGCCGGTCTCCGGCGCGGGCGGTTCGGGTGATCGCGGCCCGGCACGGGCGCGTTGGATGAGATCAGCGGGTCGAAACATTCCCGGAGTTTGCCTCGCCGTGCCGAGCGTTCGTACACCAGACCGGCGTCATCCTACTCCGTCGACGCGGCCGGTGTCGACGCGATACCGGCACGGTTGACGCGGTCAAGCACGAGCGGGTTGGCAACGGTGCGCGGTGAACGGCCGGCGAGCACGGTGAGGGCCTCGGCCAGCGTCTCGATCCGCACCGTTTCCACCGAGCGCTCCGAATAGTAGGCCGCGTGTGGCGTCAAGATCACGTTCGGCAGCGTGTAGAGCGGGTGGTCGAGCGGCAACGGTTCGGGATCGACGACATCGAGCGCCGCCCCGGCGAGGCGACCGCTCGTCAGTGCGTCGACCAGCGCGAGGAGGTCGATGATCGGTCCGCGGGCGGTGTTGACGATCACCGCGTCCGGCTTCACGTGCGCCAGCTGCTGGGCGTCGATGAGTCCGCGGGTCTCCGGGGTCAGCGGGCAGTGCACGGTGATGATGTCGGCGCGGCCGAGCAGCGCGTCGAGCTCCATACCCTCCACGCCGAGCGCGGCGAACGACTCCGGCGGGAGATAGGGGTCGCTGGCGATGATGTCGAGACCGAAGGGCCGGGCACGCTGGGCGACTGACTGGCCGATGCGGCCGAAACCGACGATACCCAGCGTCATCTCACCCAGGGGACGGACCGGACCGCGCAAGATCGCCGTCGTCGTCGCCTGGTGGTCGGCCCAGGCGCCGTCGTGCAGATCGCGGTCTAACTCGACGATGCGCCGGTTGAGGGCGAGGATCAG
This sequence comes from Chloroflexia bacterium, assembly GCA_013694885.1. Lineage (GTDB taxonomy): Bacteria > Chloroflexota > Chloroflexia > Thermomicrobiales > UBA6265 > JACDBO01. The sequence goes on from JACDBO010000426.1 coordinate 11,344, forward strand.
GGCGAAGGCGTGGTCGGCGACCTCGCTCGTGCAGTAGCCGGGGTAGTGAGTGACGACGATGCCGTTGGCGGTCGCCGCGTCGAGGTCGATGTTGTCCAGACCGACGCCGTACCGGCTGATCACCTTGACGCTGGGGATCGCGCTCAGTACACGGGCGTTGATCGCCTCGCGCGTGCTTACAAGCAGGACATCGGCGCCGGCGGCGGCGGCGATCAGCTCATCTTCGGCGCGGGCCTGATGCCCGACCAGTTCGACCGTGAGGTCAGGGAAACGAGCCAGCGCCGATCGCTCCAGCGTGTAGTCGGCGTCGGCGTCGCCGTAGCGGTCGGAGGTGATGACAGCGCGGAATGAACCAGCCGGCATGGAGACGTCTCCCAAACGTGCCGGCGGAACCCAGGCGGCGCCTTAGGAGCGCGCGGTGCGTCCGCCGGTGGCGATCCAGGCCAATGCCTGGTCGAAGCGCGGCGGCACTATCGCATGAGTGAATGACTGAAGGAAAGAGGGGAGACACAAAGACAGTCCCGACGAGCCTCGCCGTGCGAAAACCTTCCATGACCGACCGCGTTCCCAACAGCGCCCCGCAACACCGCTGGTTCGACGGTCCGTCCCGGTTGGGTCATCTCCGAAGCGCTACCCCGCAATTGTGCGCCTCTTCGGTGTCCCGCCCGGTGGAGGCTCCGAACGTCCGCTCGGCTCCTCGGGACTGTACGTACACTTTATACGGACACCACGGTCCTGTCAATCCCCTTGCCAGCCCGAATCTTGCGTGGTTTCCACGTCAGGACTTGTGCGTCGGCCGGGGATCACTCCGGCTGGGCGCGCGGTACGATCGCGTTTGGGCGCGCAGTCCAAATGATCGCCACCAAGGAGATGATATGAAGGTCGCGTGAAAGGTGGTCGAATATCCACCACCGTCATGCTGAGGCGGCGGCCGGCGCATCGCCGGGGTGAAGGCATTTCTCCGCTGTTCAGCCGATTTCCATATGATATGGAGGAACGTATGTCGACGACATGGCGAGATGCGCTGGAAACGAACGAAGCACGGCACCGGGCGGAACTGGATGAGCTGCTCCGCCTGCCCAGTGTCAGTACCGACCCCACCCACGCGGACGATGTGGCGGCGACCGCCGAATGGGTGGCCGACCGCCTGCGACGCGCCGGTGTGCCCGAGGTCGAGGTAGTGGCCACCGCCGGTCACCCGGTAGTGCTCGGTCGCTGGCGGGTCGCCGGCAATCAGCCGACCGTGCTGATCTACGGGCACTACGACGTGCAACCGGAGGAACCGGTCGCGCTCTGGGACTCTCCGCCGTTCGAGCCGGCGGAGCGCGACGGTCGACTCTATGCCCGCGGTTCCTCCGATATGAAGGGCAACCTGCTGACCGCCGTGCAGGGGGTGGAGGCGCTGGCGGCCGCGTCCGGGGCGCCACCGGTCAACGTCACCTTTATCTTCGAGGGGGAGGAGGAGATCGGCAGCCCGCATCTGACCGAAGTCGTGCGGTCTCGCCGCGATTTCCTCGCCTGCGACGCGGTGCTCTCGGCGGACGGTGGCCAGCACGGGCCGGACCAGCCGTCGCTCAACGTCGCCCTCAAGGGGCTCGCCGGCGTCCAGGTCAATCTCCGCACCGCCGGCAGCGATCTGCATTCCGGCATGTACGGCGCGACGGTGCCGAATGCGGTCCAGGCGATGGCGCGCCTCGCGGCTACGCTGCACGACGCCGATGGCCGGGTGGCCGTGGCCGGCTTCTACGACCCCGTCGTCGACCTCACCGCCGAGGAGCGGGCCGAGATTGCCGCCGTCCCGTTCGATGAGGCGGCGTTCCAGGCGAATCTGGGATTGTCGGAGTTGTGGGGTGAAGCTGGGTGGACACCGCGGGAACGGCAGTGGGCGCGTCCTACGCTCGACCTGAACGGCATCTGGGGCGGGTTCCAGGGCGAGGGCAACAAGACGGTCACACCGTCCGAGGCGCACCTCAAGATCACGTGCCGCCTGGTCCCCGACCAGGAGCCGGATGGGATCGTCGCGCAGATCCGCGACCACGTTGCGCGGCACTGCCCACCGGGCGCGACGGCCGAAGTCATCCCCATCGAAGGGTCGGCGCGCCCCGTCGTCCTGGACCGCGCCGACCCGGTCCACCACGCGGCCGGCGAGACGCTCACGGAGCTCTTCGGTGCCGAGCCGGTGATCGTTCGCTCCGGCGGCACCATCCCGGCGACGGCGATCTTCCAGGAGGAGCTAGGCGCCGGCACGATCATGTTTGGCTGGAGTATGCCCGACAGCGGCGCTCACGCCCCCAACGAGTGGTACCGGCTGGACGACTTCCGCCGCGGCCGCTACGGCTACGCCATGCTGCTCGAACGATTGCGAAGGCCCGAGCTCAGCTGAGTCTCGCACCGTGTCGGACAACTGCACGGCTGTCATTCCAAGCTGCCCCCATCATTGTCATTTCGAGCCGCAGCGAGAAATCTCTCGTTGATGGGGAACCAGGCAACCTTGAACGAGCAATTCCCCCCTGACAATCGGGACAGGCTCTCGTGCGCTCGGAATGATCTCCTGTGAACGCTGCGCGCTCGAACAACCGACTCGGCCCCCGACCCTCGACCCTCGGCCCTTCGTCCTGCCGGCGCGCGCCGGGGTAGACTTGCGCGGTCTGTCGGCGAACGACGACGATGTGCAAGGGGAAAACCGGGCGACAACCTCGCGGGATAGTGGGTGGCGCCGGGGGGCTGGGGTGGATTTCGTCATATTCGGGATGGGCACGGGCGCGGCGCTCCTACTCATCGGCTGGCTCGGGCGCGATCTCGGACCGCGCTTACGCTATCGTACGCCGCAAAGCGACGACGAGGTGCTCGCCGTCGAGGAACTCGTCGCGCGGGTCTCCTGGAGTCGCTTCTGCGCCTCCGGCGGAGCGGCGTTGGCCCTCTGCGGTCTGTTCATGCTGCTCGTGACGCTGGCCACGCTCCTGCTGCGCGTGGACGACGCGACGGGGCGCACGACGATGCTCGTCAGCTTCGGGTTCGTCGTGGTGGCAATGGCCGTCTGGTCATGGGCGTACGTGCGCCGGTTCGGGGTCTACGGCGTCCTGCCGCCCCGCCGCCAACGCGCGGCGTCGTCCGAGCCGGTCATCGCCGATCAGCCGGCGATCGCGGTTCTCGATCCGGCTCAAGAACCTACCGGACCGGACGATGAGCCCGAGCCACTCGCCGCCGCTACGCCGGAAACCGCATCGGAACCAGAGTTGGCCGCCGCCGATGTCTCTCCTGAGCAAGCGGAAACCGAGCTGATCGCGTCGTCAGAGGACTCGTCTGGCACTGCCGAGGCGGCGACTGAGTCATCGACCGCCGACCTCGCGGCCGAGCCCACAGCTGAACCTGCGTCGGAGCCGCCAAGCGACCCCATCGTTGCCGAATCGCTCCCCGCCGATCCGTCGACGGTAGTCGACGACGCTCCCGGCCCGCCGGCAGAAACGCTCCTGGCCGAAACCGAACCCTCCGAACCCACCATCGGCGCCGCGTCGGACACTGCCATCGAGAGCGAGGTGCCGTCCGCGACAAGCGATCAGCCGGTGTCGGATGCAGTGGTCGCCGGCGCGGCCACCGAGCGCCCAAGCGATGAGTCTGCCCCGGTGCTGCGACCCGGCCGCCGTCGCGGCACGTCCCAAGTCCATGACTACCTCGCTCGCCACCGACCTCAGCTCGGGGCGCGACGCTCCGCCCGCCCGGCTGACCCGGCCACCGAGGGCGAACCGTAGCCCGGTTTCTTCTCGTTCCGCTTTCCGCTGTTCATGACCCGGTGGGACGCCACCAGGCATGAACACTCGAAATGACAGTGTTGGCGACTGGCGGTAGGCGGCGCCCGAAACGCCGAACCTGCGGATGAGCCATGTGCGTCATCCACCGTCCGGTGGCGCCGCGTCGGTTTCTCCCCCGTTCTCGGGCAGGGCGATCGTGTTGCGGAGGCGGCCCAGACGCTCGACATCGAGTTCGACCTCATCACCCGGTTCCAGCCACGGGTGCCGCTCAGGCCCGAGTTCGAGGATGCAGCCGCCACCGACTGTCCCCGAACCGATGATGTCGCCTGGTTCGAGCGGCACGTCGGCCGAAGCCCGCGCGATCATCTCGGCAAACGTCCAGTGCATGGTGGCAGTGTTGGCCTCGGTCAGGGTCTCGCCGTTGACGCGGGCCACCATCCCTAGGTGGAGGCGGCCGTCCCGCTGGCGGGCGGCGAGCTCGTCGGGTGTCACCAGCCAAGGCCCAAGCGAGGTGGCGAAATCCTTGCCCTTGGCCGGGCCGAGACCCACGGTCATTTCCTCGCGCTGCACGTCGCGGGCGCTCCAGTCGTTGAGGATCGCATATCCGGCGATGTAGCCTTCCGCCTCTTCGACCGCGATGTCCCGGCCAGTCCGGCCAATGATGCAGGCGATCTCCAGCTCGAAGTCGAGTTCCCGCGTTTCCGCCGGTTTTGGTATCGCCACCTCCGGGCCGAAGAAGGTACCGGTATGGCCGTAGTAGAAAACGGGCAGCCGGTACCAGGTCGCGGGTACTGGACGCCCACGCCGCGTGTACGCGGTCACCACATGCTGCTCGAAGGCGTAGAAGTCGCGGAACGCTGGGGGCCGGGGGATCGGCGCGAGCAGCGTCGCTTCCCACCGCGCGAGCGCGACGTCGGGCGGCACCTCAGCCGCCTCCGCGAATTGCCGCGCAAACGTCGTGGTGGCCCCCTTAAGTTGAGTGAGCGCATCCGGCCCGCGGGTCAGCAGCGCGAGCATGTCGTTCGGCAGCGCGTCGTCGGTCAGCCGGGCGACATCGAGTATGCGATCCCCTTGGACGACGCCGGCTCTCGCCTGCTCGCCGGTGCGCGGGTGGCGGTACGTGACCAGACGCATTGACGCGTATCTCCCCTTCGATTCGACGAAACCGCACGACGCCCATCATACCCGCCGCCGCCCGGAAACGGACCGCCACCGTCGCGCTGGCATGGGCTGGCATGGGCCGTGCATACTCGCTACCCGGCTGAAACGGTGCCGATGGGCCACGGCGCTCGACGAAAATCAATGCTGAGAGGAGCAAAGTGTGAATTTTCTCGTTTGGATCGTCGTCGGTATCCTGGCCGGCTGGCTGGCGGGCGTGATTACGCGCACGGACCGGAGCATCTGGGGCGACCTGCTGCTCGGCCTGATCGGCGCCCTCATCGCCGGACTGGTGACAGACGGCTTGGTCGGCGGCGACGCCGGGTTCTGGTCCTCGCTCGTTGCCGCGACTATTGCGGCAGTCGTCCTCGTCTTGATCAAGAACGCGATCATGGGGCGGCGCGGCTAGCCGCCCGGCGGCCGTGTGGCGACACAGGAGCGCCTCGCCCGCGAACAGGGCAGCCACCCGGGGCTGCCCCTACCTGTCGTTAGCGGTCGGCATAGTTGTGGAAGTCATTGGGCGAAAGGTAGGGGCGAACCCGTGTGTTCGCCCTGCCACGCCGCTCACCCGTCACGTTTTTGCCAACCATGTGCAGGGTCGACCCGATGTGATCGCCCTGATCCGTCGTGGATCGGCCACGATGCTAGTCGATCCGTCCCGCTGTTCGCGGGGCGTCGCCGGTCACCGGCGGGTGGCACGGTGGGCGCGGGCAAGGGGGGTGAGGCGCTCAGCGGCGCGCAGCAGCAAGTCGGTGACAGCGGCGAGGGCGATGATCGCGATAATCCCGGCGAGGATCATTGCCGGGTAGTTGCGGGCCAGACCGCGAAAGAGCAGATCGCCGAGTCCGCCGGCGTTGATCCAGGCGGCGACGGCGGCGATGCTGATGATCGTCAGCAGCGCCGTGCGCACCCCGGCGATAATCACCGGCAGGGCCAGCGGGAACCAGACCCGCCGCATCACCTGCCCCCGCGTCATGCCGATGCCGCTCGCCGCTTCGAGGGTCGGCGCATCGACCGAGCGCAACCCGGCGACGATGTTGCGGACGAGGAAGACCTGGGAGTAGGTGACGAGGATGATCAGCGCTGGCTTCACGCCAAGCCCTTGACTCGGGATCGTGTAGAGGATACCGAGGAAGGTCAGCACCGGTACGGTGAGCGCGCGGAAGCGGGCCGCCGCTATGCCGAGAACGAGCGCGATCGGCAGCGCGATGGCCAGCGCCAGCAATGAGAGCCGGACGTGGTCCAGCGTCAGCGCCCAGACTTCCCGCCAGTTCTCGGTCAGGTAGCTGAGGTCGAGACCGTCCATCGCCTAGTCGCCGCCCCGCAGTCGACCAGCGCGCTCCACGGGAACCACCACGACGTGGTCACCGTCGCTGGACTTATCCGGCGATGGTGGCGCCGCGGCACGCTGGACGGCCCGCAGGCTGAGCGTGCCGACCGGGTGGCCGTCCTCGTCGACGACCACGAGCCGGTCAGCGCCGCTGTCGACGAGTTGCGACAGGGCGTCACGCAGAAACACCCATTGAGATATTTCCGGGGCGTTGCCGGCGAGGGCGCTATCCAGCGGTTCCACCGCGGCGGCGACCGGCACCAGGCTCAGCCGGCGCAGCACGTCGTTGGAACCGACGAGGTCGGCGACGAAGTCGTTCGCCGGTTCGGTGACGATCGCCAGCGGCGTGTCGAATTGCACGACACGACCCTCGCGCATGACCACGATCTTGTCGGCGAGATGGACCGCTTCCTCGATGTCGTGGGTCACGAAGAGAATCGTCTGGCGAAACTGGCGGTGGATGCGCGCCAGCTCTTGCTGCAACCGGCCGCGAGTGATCGCGTCCAGCGCGCCGAAGGGCTCGTCCATGAGCATCGTGGACGGTTCCGCCGCCAGTGCGCGCGCGAGGCCGACACGCTGCTGCTCCCCACCGGAGAGCTGCGCCGGGTAGCGATGCGCATACTCCGCCGGAGGCAAACCGACCAGGGTGAGGAGTTCCTCGACGCGCCGCTTGATGCGCTGCTTGTCCCACTTCAGAAGATCGGGGACGACTCCGACGTTGTCCGCGACGCGGAGGTGCGGGAAGAGCCCCGTCTGTTGGATGACGTACCCGATGCGGCGGCGTAAATGCGACGCCTTGAGATCGTGCACCTCGGTGTCGTCGATCCAAATCCGCCCCGAGGTCGGCTCGTAGAGCCGGTTGATCATCTTGAGCAGGGTGGTCTTGCCGCAGCCGGACGGCCCCAGCAGCGCCACGAACTCGCCCGGCGCGATCCGCAGCGAGACATCGTCCACGGCGGGACGTTCCGCGCCGGGATAGTGCTTGGAGACACCCTCCAGCCGAACGGCGCTGCCCTGCCGTTCGGCTGGTTCGGTGGCCGGTGGTAGGTCGAGATCGGCGTGTGCGTCGGCGCTGATGGTGTCGCTCCCGTCGGCTCGATGTCTGTGCGCTTCCGAGCGAGTGCGAGAAACCTCTCCCTATCGTTCGCCGGAGAAGAGATTGCTCGCCTCACCTCAGAAAGACGTTGTCTGGTGGCTCAGGATAGCGACCTCTCGCCTTGAAAACTAGGACGCTACGACGCGATGAAGCCGTTGTCGGTCAGATACGTCTGCGCGACCTCGGCCGGATCAGCCTTCTCGTCCCCGTCCACGCGCCAGTTCAGGTCGGACATGAGGTCGTCGGTCAGCGAGGTGGTCACCTCGTCGAAGCGAGCCTGCATCTCCGGATTGGCTTCGAGCACATCGTTGCGGACCACCGGGGCGACGTGGTACGGCGGCCACAGCCCCATGTCGTCTTCGAGCACGACGAGGTCGTAGCCGGAGATCTGTCCGTCGGTGCCGAAGGCGAGAACCACTTGAGCCTGCCCGTCCAGCAGCGCCTGGTACTTGAGGCCCGGCGCCACCGGCAGCACTTCGATCTCCTCGAAGCCACTGGCATAGACGCGCTGGAGACCGAGCAACCCGTCCTCCCGCTCCGGGAAGTCGGCCGGGGCCGAGATGATCAGGTCGCCGGCCATCTCCGCCAGCTGCGAGATCGTTGTCAGCCCGTTCTCGTCAGAGAACTCGCGCGTCACCGCGAGCGCCTGGGTGTTGTTGAATGGCGACTGCGCCAGCCAGGTGAGCTGGAACTGCGCCTGGTACTCCTCGCTGACGACATCGTAGACGAGCTGATCGAGTCCGCCCATTTCGCCCGCCGCCGGGGAGGCCGCTGGCGACGCGGCCGGGCTCGCCGCCGCCTCCGGGCTCGCCTGCAGCGACTCGACGGAGAGGCCCAGCACCTCGGTCAACCCCGTTCCGGTGTACTCCGGGTAGAGCGAGATGTCGCCGCCGACCAGCGCTTGCTGGGCGATCTGGGTGCCGCCGAGGTTGGTGGCGTCTTCGGCCTCGACACCCATGTCCTGCAACACGAGCAAATACATATTGCCGAGGATGAAC
>JACDBO010000433.1 GCA_013694885.1 Chloroflexia bacterium
GCGCCAACTTCGTCTATGTCCTTCGGCGCGAAGGCGAGCGGTGCTTCCTACGCTTCACGGACAGCACCGAGAACCAGCGTGAGGCCATCGCGGCCGAGGTCGAGCTGGTCGACTGGCTCGCCAATGCCGGGGTCCCGGTCGCGCGCGCGCTGCCCTCCGACGGTGGACACCTGCTGGAGACCATCGAGACCAGCGCGGGGACGTTCCATGCGGTCCTCTTCCGCGGGTTGGACGGCGACGAGATCGAGATCGACAGCCTGGACGGTGACCACTTCCGGGCGTGGGGTGCGGCGCTGGGCGCGCTCCATGCCGCGATGCGGCGGTATCCCAACGCCGGCGAGGCGGTCCGACCGAGCTGGTCCGATCAACTCAACGAGATGCGGGTCAACCTGGCGACAGCTCCCAGGTCCGTTATCACGGAACTCGACCACGTGAACCACGTGCTCGAATCGCTGCCGATGCATACGGGAAACTTCGGGCTGATCCACGGCGACTTCGAGCTCGATAATTTAGTCTGGAGCGGTCGGTCGATTCAGATCCTGGACTTCGGCGACGCGCCGTACTCGTGGTATGTGGCGGATATCGTATATGCGCTGCGCGATCTGTTTGGGCATGAGGTGGACGAGGACAACCCCTCGTTCCGAGCATTTCTCGACGGCTACGCGACGCACCACTCACTCGATCAGCAGAGTCTCGCGTGGATGCCGGTCTTTCTCCGGTTGTCGGAACTGGTTACCTACGCCCGGATCGCGCGGGGTCTCGATCTTGGGGCGGGCGGTGCGTACCCGGAATGGCTGCGCGGGCTCGAGCGACGGTTGCGAGAGAGGATGGTGGGGTACGAGCACTCGCTGGCGTCTCGAGGGCGATAAGGCGGAGCGCCCTCACCCCCAACCCCTACCCCCTCCCGACCTCCCCCGACACGGGGGAGGAGCATCCCCTCTCGACCTCCCCCGACACGGGGGAGGAGCACCCCCGCGACGGCGAGGGGACGCAAGCTCGCTATGACACCGGCGTGCGCCAGAGGAGGCGGGTGTCCGCGGTCTGGTGCATCTTGTTGGGTATGAAACCACGGATGTCGGGGCGAACGAGTATCAGGTCTTGCGGGAAGCCGAACCAAAGGGCGAAGAGGTCGTCGTTGACGGCTCGCTGCAAGGTGGCGAGGGCGACGGCCATGTCCTCCTGCTCGACGGCGGCGAGGTAGGCGGCGATGGCCTCGTCGACGGTGGCGTTGACGTAGCCGCCGGGGTTCCAGCCGCGGGGGTTGGTGCGGATGTCCCAGGCCGAGCCGTAGAGATCGTACTCGGCGAATCCGGGGTAGAGAGTCAGGGCGTAGGCGATGAGGTCGAAATCGTGGCCGTTGATCCAGCGGTCGGCAAACGTGGCAGCATCGAGGCGCTGCACCTCCAGCGCCGCTCCAATGTCGCCCAGGTCGGCGTTGAGGCGGTCGAGGAGCGCCAGCAGTTCCGGCCGTGTGTCATCCTGGACGATACAAACGAGCGACAGCGGCTCGCCCCACGGCGTGTCGCGCAGGCCGTCGCCGGTGACGTCGACCCAACCGAGCGCGTCGAGCACGCGTTTCGCCTCGGCGACATCACGACGCGGATTCGCCATGGAGTCATCGTGCGCCCAGGGCTGGGCGACGGTGCCGGTGCGCGTCTCGGCAACGAAGCCGCCGAAGTCGGCCTGGGCATAGGCGGCGCGGTCGATGGCTAGGTTGAGGGCCTGCCTGAGTTCGGGAAATACGAGCATATCCGGCGCCGCGCGAGCGGGATTGATGAAGTTAAAGGCAGCGAACATGGCCACCGGAGCGTCGGCCGTGAAGATGAACCCGGTTTCATCTGCCAGGGCGGGGACATCCCGCGAGCGGATGGGCCAGAGGACATCGAGCTCACCGGCGCGCCAGGCCGCGAGGCGGGCGGTGGGATCGTCCTGGGCGATCAGGCGGAGGTTCTCGGCATGGGCGGGACCTGCCCAGTAGTCGTCGTGGCGGGTGAAGTGAAGGGCACGTTCACGCATCTCGACGACACGCCACGGTCCGGTGCCGACGGGCGGGTTGCTCGCCCAATCGAACCGGTTGAGGGAGCGCTCGCCGGTGGGCTGGACGTCCCAGTGGTCACGGTACTGGGCGCGTTGAAAGATCGGCATGGTGGCGGCGTTGAAGAGGAACGCGCCATCGGGGTCGTCGAGCAGGACACGGACCGTCCGCTGGCCTTCGGGAGCGCAGGTACGCATCACCGCGAAGAACCCGGTGACGGCGCTGTCAAAATCGTCGCGGTAGACGAAGAACGAGAAACAGACATCCTCGGGGCTCAGTAGGGTGCCGTCGTGCCAGGTGACGTCGGGGCGCAAGGTGAGGACCAGCTCGCGCCCGCTGTCGCGCCATTCCCAGCGCTCCGCGAGCCACGGTTGGGGCTCGAGGGTGACTTCGTCGACGCGGACGAGGGGGTCCAGATAGCTGACCGGGACCTGGCCATCCTGGCGGAAGGCAGCGGGGTTGAAGGCGAGGAGCTCAGTCGAACGAACGGGGAGTCGCAGCTCGCCGCCGGCGACCGGCTCGTCCGCGTAGGTCGGGCGCTGGTCGCGGATGATCCGCAGGCCGGTGGTGGCCTCGGGCGCGCCGGCTGGTACTGAGACGGGCGAGGCGACCGGGCTGGCGATGGGTGAGGCGAACGGCGAGGCGACCGGCGTAGCAGCCTGCCGCGCCGTTGCCTGGAATTGTGGGCGATTCGCGGCGAGGAGGCCGGCGAGGCCGAGTCCGGCGCCGCCGAGCATGGCGCGGCGGTGCAGACGCGGGGCGGCATCCCGCGTGGGATCAGTGCGGCCGGCGTGGCTGGATGCTTCGGACGGGCGATTCATCTCACTGTCGGTCAACGATGTTTTCTCCACCTGATTTTGGGCGAAGAGCCTCACCCCCCTCGCCCCAGCGGAAGTTGCTCCTCCCTCGTGTCAGGAGAGGTCGGGAGGGGGCAAGTGGCGCGCCAGCGCCAGGGTGAGGGCTCTCGACCGAACCTCACGAGTCGATCACGAGTCGATCTGATCTGCGTCAGTCCCAGCCCTCCTCAGCCGGCGCTCAGGCTCTGGATCGCCTGGACGAGAAACCAGACGGCGAAACCGAGCAGGAGTAGGCCGCTGCCGGCGGTGATCCAGCGCAGACCGGAGCCCGACACGAAGGGGCGGGCGACCTGGCCGATGGCCGAGAGAAAGGTAACCCAGCAGAGGATACCGAAAAAGACGCCACCGATCAGCAGCGGGGAACCGGCGGCGCCGACTTGGGCGACCGCGGAGGCGACGAGGGCGGCGCCAATCGAGAGCCAGTAGACGATGCCGAGGGGGTTGAGCGCGGCCATCAGGAAACCGGTCATCCAACTCCGACCGGCACGAGGTGTGGCGTCGACCGCCGATTGTTGCGCGAGCGCGGTCTGGAAGCTGCCCCAGGCGAGGTAGGCGAGCATCAGCGCACCAGCGAGAAAGAGGGAGAAGCGGAGGGCCGGGCGATCGGCGAGGGGGGTGAGCCCGGTGGCGACGAGGGTGGCGTAGAGGGTATCGGCCGAGAGGGCGCCGACGCCGACGAGCCACCCGTGGCGAAAACCGCCAAGCAGGCAGCGGCGAACGATCTCGATGTTGATCGGACCGATCGGCGCGGCGAGGGCGACGCCGATCACCATGCCCTGACCGAGCAGTTGCGCTCCCTCGCCCGTCGTCACCAGCGTCCTCGTGCATCGCCGTCGTCAAGCCCGGGGTGCAGTCTAGCAGGCGGACGCGAGGGGGAGAGGATAGAGGACAGAGGACAGGGGAGAGGGGTCAAGAAGGGCGATGTTTCAATCCGCGTTAGCGAAATAAGGGTTGGTTCGACGGGCCGGATACATCCGAGTCCTCGAGGCCAACGAGTTTCAATCCGCGTTAGCGAAATAAGGGTTGGTTCGTGACCGGATGGAACGGACCACTCCACCACTCCGAGGTTTCAATCCGCGTTAGCGAAATAAGGGTTGGTTCCCTGTGTTCTGATTCCACTCTATACCCCAAGGGCTTGGGGGTCAAGCGGGCGGCGAGGCGCGAGGGCTGGGCCTGGGGCGACGCGCGGGTCATGTCTGCGAGGACCCCCGCAGCGGCAGACCCCGGATTCCGCGGATTCCGTTCAAACGGCGCCGGCGCGCGTCGGTTATCCGCGTACGTACGCTGCCCTATCGGGTTGCGAGGACCTATGCACGCGACCCCTGGAAACCAAGGTCCTCGCGGGTCGATTTCCTTGATCTGACGCCGGATTCGGCTTGCGAGGATCTCTGCCGTCGCTCGGCCTGGTGGCTCTGTTCGCCTTGTCCGTACACTATGCCGCTCGCCCTCAACCATCGGGAGCGGTCGGCGGCCCGGCTACCGGACGCGGAACGGTTCGTATG
>JACDBO010000437.1 GCA_013694885.1 Chloroflexia bacterium
GCTCTGAGACGTGCCGCGTCCGCAACCGCGCTGGATTCGGTCCGACGAAGGGGTTGACAAGGGGGCAAACAATGCTAGTGTACGTATAGGACACGCGTTCGGTTTTGTCATGGACGCACGGGAGGCAGAGGAGGAACACGCATGGTTGCGCCAGCAGTCGATCGGGTCGAGGAGCGGGTTGACTATCCGGGTATCTCGCGAGTCCAAATCGAGACCACGCGCCGTCAGGGGAGACGGTCGCTGGTGAACGACCCCGGCACCGAGCGCGATCTCGCGATCGAGGCGGTTGGGTTGGAACGCCGGTTCGGTGATTTCGTCGCCGTCGACAAGGTCGATCTGGCGGTCCGCCGCGGCGAGATCTACGGCTTTCTCGGTCCCAATGGCGCCGGCAAGTCGACGACCTGCCGGATGCTCTGCACGCTGACCGCGCCCAGCGGCGGGCGCGCCACCGTCGCGGGCCACGACATCGCCCGCGACGCGGACGCGGTGCGGTTGCGCATCGGCGCCGCCCTTCAGTCCGCCGCGCTCGATACCCAGCAGACCGGGACCGAGCTGCTGCGCCAGCAGGGACGCTACTACGGTCTCAACCGCACCGAGATCGATCAGCGCCTCGACCAGCTGCGCGAGCTGATCGACATCGGCGACGCCCTCGACCAGCGGATCAAGAGCTACTCCGGCGGCATGAAGCGGCGCATCGACCTCGCCGCGGCGCTGATCCACAACCCCGAGGTCCTCTTCCTCGACGAGCCGACCACCGGGCTCGATCCCGTCTCCCGCGCCAAGGTCTGGGAGGAGGTGCGCCGCCTCAACGACGAACTCGGGATGACCATCTTCCTGACCACGCAGTACCTCGAAGAAGCGGACACCCTCGCCGATCGCGTCGGCATCATCGACCACGGCCGCATCGTCGCCGAGGACACGCCTGAGCGGCTCAAGCGTTCGATCGGCGCCGACCTCGTCGTCGTGCAGGTCGACGACGTCGAGGCGGCCCGCCGCGCGGTCGCCGCCGTACCCGCCGTCGACTCGGTGGACACCCACGGCGACGAGTTGACGGCGGCGACCACCGACGGCCCAGCCGCCGTCTCCCCGATCGCGATCGCCCTGGCCGAGGCCGGCGTCGGGGTCCGCACCCTAATGCTGCGCGCGCCGACCCTCGACGATGTGTTCCTGACCCTCACCGGCAACCGCCTGCAGGAGGAAACCAACTAATAGCCACCCAGAGCATCCGCATCTCCCCCAACGGGACGTTGGGAACGCAACCGGGAACGACCATCCGGGCGCGCAAGACGAGCTTCCTGGCCGATCTCTGGTCGGTCGCGATCCGGGCGCTGCGCGCCCTCCCCCGCGAACCGGAGATGATGATCCCGTCGCTGATTATCCCGGTCTTCTTCTTCGCGGTGAACATCGGCTCGCTCCAGGCGTTCGCCGAGCGCGGTCTGCCGGGGCTGGATTTCCGCGCCTTCCAGCTGCCGACCGCGATCGTCTTCGCCGTCACCGGTATCTCACGGGCCCACGCCCTCGTCACCGACATCCAGTCCGGCTACTTCGACCGGATGCTGATGAGTCCGATGCACCGCTTGTCGCTGCTGCTCGGTCTGATGGTGGCCGACCTGGCGCTGGTGATGGCGCTGACAATTCCGGTGCTGGCGCTCGGCTTCGTGGTCGGTGTCGGTTTCCAGACAGGTGTCCTCGGTCTGCTCCTCTTCATGCTGCTGGCGGGGCTGTGGGGTTTGGCCTTCACCGGCTTCCCGTATGCCATCGCCCTGAAGACCGGCTCGCCCGGCGCGGTCGGCGCCAGCTTCATCCTCTTCTTCCCGTTCGCCTTCCTGACCACGGCGACACTGCCGCAGGAGGCGCTCACCGGCTGGCTCGCCACCATCGCCGACTTCAACCCGATGACCTACCTCCTTGACGCCCTGCGCTCGCTCCTCTACGGCGGCTGGCAACCGCAGGCGCTGCTAGAAGGCGCCCTCGCCATCGCCGGCGTCGGCACCGTCAGCATCGCCCTGGCCCTCGC
>JACDBO010000441.1 GCA_013694885.1 Chloroflexia bacterium
CCCACCCGGCGAGCGCGGCGAGCGGCGAACTCGGCGCGACGGTCCCGCGCCGGAGGGCCCCGGACGCACTCGACCTCCCCGACCGCCGGGGGATCGTCCGCGCCGCACACAACCGGGAGAAACGCATGGCTCAGACCGAAGCACCCGTAACCGAAGAACGGACGGCGCGCGACCTCCGGTGGGTGGTCGCGATCGACGGCCCCGGCGCGGCCGGTAAGTCCACCGTGGCCCGCGCCCTGGCCGAACGGGTCGGCGCGCTGCTCTTCGACACCGGCGCCCTCTACCGGGCCGTCACCCTTGCCGCCGCGCGCGCGGGCATCCGAGGCGAGGATGCCGAGGGACTGGCGGGGGTGGCGCAAACGGCGGAGATCGACCTGCGCCCACCGTCTCTCCACGACGGGCGTCAGGCGGATGTGCTGCTGAACGGCGAGGATGTGACCTGGGCGATCCGTGCGCCGGCGGTCGATGGGGCGGTGTCGGCGGTGTCGGCCCACCCGGCGGTGCGCCAGGCGCTGCTACCGATGCAGCGACGGATCGCGGACGGAGAGCGCGTGATCATGGTCGGGCGCGACATCGGCACAGTCGTCGCCCCGGACGCCGGGATCAAGATCTACCTCGACGCCAGCCCGGAGGAGCGCGCGCGCCGCCGGTTTGCGGAGCTGCGGGAACGTGGCGTCGGGACAAGCTTCGACGCAGTGCTGCGCGATCTCGAAGCGCGGGACGCCTCCGACTCAGAGCGGCCCACCGCTCCCCTCGCCGTGGCGGGTGACGCGGTCAGCATCGCCACCGACGGGCGAACGGTGGACGAGATCGTCGCGGAGATCGAGGGGTTGGTGCGCGACCGCTGGCTGAGTTTCGATGAGGTCGGGGATGAGATTGATGCAGAATCCGGCTAAACAGGGGTGGAATGTCCTTACCCCGGTGATGCGCCGGCTTCGCCGTCGAGCGCTTCGCGCGGAGATTCTTCCCGCTGGTCAGAACGACGGTGGTGGGCGTTTCACCACCTATCAAGCGAAGTTCGTATGAGCCAGTCCAGCGAACCGACCGCGACGTCGGCTGAGGTCCGCGCCCCAACGACGTCAGCGTTCGGCGACCTGAGCCGCGGGACACTGCGCGGGGTGCCGTTCCGGGCGTTGCGCGCCGTGCTGCTCCTCCTCTGCCGGCTCCTGCTCGGTATGAAGGTAGAGGGTCTCGCCAATGTCCCGGCGACGGGCGGCGTGGTCCTCGTGTCCAATCACCTGCACAATGCCGACCCGGTGCTGATCTCGATTGCCTTCCCACGACCGCTCCATTTTATGGCGAAGAAGGAGCTGTTCGGGGTCCCCGTGGTCGGGTGGGGCATCCGCCTTGTCGGCTCCTTCCCGGTCGACCGGGGCCGCGCCGACCGCACCGCCATCCGGCGGGCGCAGGCGACGCTCGAGCAGGGGATCGCGCTCGGTATCTTCCCGGAGGGTACGCGCAGCCGCACGCGGCGGATTGCGCGCGTCCACACGGGAGTCGGGCTGGTGGCGCTGCGCGGCAACGCCCCGATCCTGCCGATGGCGATCACTGGTTCGGAGCGTCTGCCCGGTAGCGGCGGCAAGGCACCTCAGCGGGGCGAACGGCGGCGTGAGGTGCGGATCGTCTTCGGGGAGCCGTTCACGTTGCAGGCACGTGAGGACGGCAAGCGGATGACCGCCGACGAGGCGACCGACCTCATCATGCGCCGCGCTGCCGCCTTGCTGCCAGAGTCGTACCGGGGCATCTACGGTTCGCCTGAGAGCGCGGATTCCGCGAGCATTGCTTCCTCCGCGGCTGGCAAGTCACCGGACTCGTCCTGATCGCCCCAGAGGAGTTCGTGGTCGGCGATCTGAACGGTGTCGCCAGGGGCTACGCCCTGGCGGGTCAACTCGGCGCTGATGCCGCTGCTCTCGAGGAGACGCTGGAATCGGTCCACCGCCTCGTCGTGCGCGAAGTTGGTCATGCGGGTGAACCGCTCGACGCCCACGCCGCTGACGATGAAGACACCTGGAGCGTGGCGGGTCACCTCCCACGCGCGCTCATCGACGTTGCCCAGCGTGTAGACGCGGCGCTTGGGCCGCTCCGCCTCGGCGCGCCGGCCCTCCGCCGCGCGCTCGTCGATCTCGCGTAACTCGGCGACGACCGCCTGGTGCAGCTCGGGGATCCCCTCGCCGGTGGCCGCCGAGATGTCGTGGAGGGCGAAGCCCTCGCCGGCCAGCGTCGATCGCAACTGGGGGAGCCGCTCGCGCGCCTCGACGAGGTCGATCTTGTTGAGCGCGACGAGCATTGGCTTCTCGGCCATCTCCGGGTCGAAGGCGGCGATCTCGGCGTTGATGGTGCGGAAGTCCGCCAGCGGGTCGCGTTCCTCGACGCCGCCGGAGACATCGAGCACATGGACGAGCAGCTTGGTGCGGCGGACGTGACGCAGGAACTCGTGACCGAGACCGGCACCACCAGCCGCGCCCTCGATCAGGCCGGGGATGTCGGCGAGGACAAAGACTTGACCGCCCCTTCCGCCGACTTCGACGACGCCGAGGTTCGGCGAGAGGGTGGTGAACGGGTAGTCGGCGATCTTCGGGGTGGCGCGCGTCGAGGCGGCGAGCAGGGTCGATTTGCCGGCGTTGGGGAGTCCGACCAGCCCGACATCGGCGATCAGACGGAGCTCGAAGCGCAGCCAGCGCTCCTCGCCCGGCTCGCCGAGTTCGGCGATGCGTGGCGCCTGCCGGGTCGAAGACTTGAAATGGACGTTGCCGAGCCCGCCCTTGCCGCCGCGCGCCACCACCAGTTCCTCGTCCGGCTCCGTCAGGTCGGCAATCGGTTCGCCGGTCTCGTCGAGAAAGATGACGGTGCCCGGCGGCACGGCGACCACTTTGGACGCGCCTTTCTTGCCGTGCATGCGGCGCCCCAGGCCGTCGCCGCCGTCCCGCGCCTTGAAGTGCTGGACGTACTGGAACGGCAGCAGGCTGTTCAGGTTGGCGGCAACGCGCAGGATCACGTCGCCGCCGCGGCCGCCGTCACCACCGTCGGGACCGCCCCGCGGTACGAACTTCTCGCGACGGAACGAGAGGGCGCCGTTGCCGCCGTCGCCGGCTTTAACAAAAATGCGTGCTTGATCGACTAACACAGCAAGATGTCTCCAGGCGGCGAGAATCGTTCCCCGCCAATGTACGAAGCGTGTCGGTGACACGGTGGTCTGGTAGGGGCGACCAGATGTGGTCGCCCTGTCGTTCACCGATACGGAACGATGTAGATTCGGCCGAAATGGGAAATCGAACCGTTCTGGCGCTGATGAGGGCGACCACTTCGGGTCGCCCCTACCCGCCGCACGCTCCGTGCAACGGGTAAGTATCCCACGCCGAAGCGGGTGAAGCCCGGAGGCACGATGCATCGGGCTGTACGAAATCCAGCCGCGACGTTCTACTCGTCCAGGTAGTCGCGGAGCATCTTGGCGCGGTTGGGGTGGCGCAGCTTGCGCAGCGCCTTGGCCTCGATCTGCCGGATCCGCTCGCGGGTGACGCCGAACTCGCGCCCGACCTCTTCGAGGGTGCGGGCGCGTCCGTCGTCCAGGCCGAAGCGCATCGCCAGGACTTCCCGCTCGCGGTCGGAGAGGGTGCGCAGTACCTCTTCGACCTGCTCGCGCAGGAGCTGCCGGTTCGCGGCTTCGACCGGCGCCGGCTGCTTGTGGTCCTCGATGAAGTCGCCGAGGTTACTGTCCTCCTCCTCGCCGATCGGCATCTGGAGGCTGACCGGCTCCTGGCTGATCTTGAGGATCTCGCGGACGCGCTCTGGCGTCATCTCCATCACCACCGCCAGCTCTTCCGTACTGGGCTCGCGACCGAGTTCCTGCTGCATGCGGCGGCTGGTGCGGATCAGCCGGTTGATCGTCTCGACCATGTGGACCGGGATACGGATCGTCCGGGCCTGGTCGGCGATGGCGCGGGTGATCGCTTGACGAATCCACCACGTCGCGTAGGTGCTGAACTTGAATCCCTTGTGGTGCTGGAACTTCTCGACGGCGCGGATCAGACCGAGGTTGCCTTCCTGGATCAGGTCGAGCATCCCCATCCCGCGTCCGACGTACTTCTTGGCCACAGAGACGACGAGCCGCAGATTGGCCTCGGTCACCGCCACCTTAGCGCGGCGACCGGCGATCTGCATGTCGCGCCATTTACGCACCTGTCGCTCCTCGCGGGCGTCGAAGATGGCACGCGCATCCTCGACCGCCGGCCAGGTGTCGCCGGTGCGGATCAAGTTCTGGATCGGCGTTGGCAGCAGTTCCCACTCGACGACGCGCAGTCGCAAGTGTTCTTCGAGCACTTCCGGGGCCAGCTCCGTCTCGGCGCAGACGGCCTTGACGGCGTCCTGCGGCAGACGCGTGATGGGCAGCACTTCATTCAGCATCACTGCCCTGGTCGGCACGCGCGCGTCCGGTTTCGCGGTCACCCACATGCGCTCCACAACCGGCCAGCCAGCATGGAAGGCGTGGTAGATGGCCATGCCGACCTCGGTCGCGGTTGGCTCGATGCGACCGCCGATGGAGAGCTGGGCGATAAGCTGGGTGAGGTACTCGCCACGCTCCATCGCCTTGGAGAGCTCGACTTCGCGGTCGCCGGTGAGCAGCGGGACGCGGCCGATCTCGCGCAGGTACATGCGTACCGGATCGTCGAGACTCACACTGCTCAGGTCGCTCTCGGCGATCACGGCGAGGTCGATGGCTCCGTCTTCGATCGCCACCTCATCGTCATCGTCCGAGAGGTCCATCGGTTCGTTGTGTTCGTCGACCGCGTCGACCTGGGGCAGCTCGCGCCCCGGCACCGCCGGCGAGTCGTCAAGCAGCGCGTTGAGCCGGGCCAGCCGCGCCGTGATCGCGCCCTGCGCGGCGTCGTCACCACCGGGCATCGCTTCGCGCAATGAGTCGAGCGCGATGCCGCCGTCCGGGGAGGCGCCCGCCTCCAGAGCCGGCTCTTTCCCGTTGGTTTCGATCTCTTCGGCGTTCGCGTGTCTCACTGCCGACGCCCGGCGCCCACGTACATTCGGGGATTCCACAGCAACCCGCCTCACCGTTATCCGCTTACTCCACCCGCATCGTCACGTCTGCCACAGCATCGAATACATTCATCGCCGCCGCCTCGATTCGTGTGCCATAAAGAGTCCGGGCCAAAGGCGTCCAATCGTTTGATCGCTGAATGATCGACCATACACTGACCGTACGCATCGTGCAAGGACCGCGTCAACACTTCAGCGCCTCAGGCAGGCGGGCACAACGTCGTCGACATCGAGCCGGATCAGGTCGTTGTAGTCCTCGCGCCGGCGGATCAGCCGAGCCGCGCCATCGCCCACCAGCACCGCCGCCGGTCGGGGCGCCAGATTGTAGTTGCTGGCCATCGCCAGGCAGTAGGCGCCGGCCGCCGGGACGGCGAGCAGGTCGCCGGAGCGAACCGGCGGGAGGGACAGATGCTCGATCAGCAGGTCGCCCGACTCGCAGAACTTGCCGGCGATGGTCACCGACGCCGGCGCCCCGCCCGCCCGCCGGTTGGCGA
>JACDBO010000444.1 GCA_013694885.1 Chloroflexia bacterium
CCGCCAACCCGGGCTTCATCGGCATGCTGGGCCGCGGCCGCGTCAATGCCTTCGGCGCCGTCACCGCGGCGCTGATCGATGTGGTGAACTTCGCGCAAGACGCCGACCTCACCGGTGACGGCCGAGCGGACCTCGTCGGCTTCGGCGATGCTGGCGTCTGGACCTCGCTCAACAACGGCGATGGAACTTTTCAGCCCCCCCAATTCATGGTCGCCAACTTCGGGTTTGCCGCGGGCGGATGGCGCGTCGAACGACACCCGCGCTTCCTCGCCGACCTG
This sequence comes from Chloroflexia bacterium, assembly GCA_013694885.1. GTDB lineage: Bacteria > Chloroflexota > Chloroflexia > Thermomicrobiales > UBA6265 > JACDBO01. Next base: position 279 of record JACDBO010000444.1, read on the forward strand.
ACCGGGGATGGTCGAGCCGACATCGTCGGGTTCGGTGACGCGGGGGTCTGGGTCGCGCTCAACAACGGCGATGGGACCTTCCAGGCCCCTCAATTCATGGTCGCCAACTTCGGGTTTGAGGCCGGGGGGTGGCGCGTCGAGCGGCACCCACGTTTCCTTGACGATCTGACGGGGGATGGTCGGGCCGACATCGTTGGTTTTGGCGACGCTGGCGTTTGGGTGGCGCTCAACAACGGCGATGGCACGTTCCAGGCGCCCCAAATGGTCGTCGCCAACTTCGCCGCCGTCGCTGGGGGGTGGCGGGTCCATCAGCATCCTCGCTTCCTCGCCGATCTGACCGGGGATCGGCGGGCCGACATCGTCGGCTTCGGCGACGCCGGTGTCTGGGTCTCGCTCAACAGCGGCAACGCGACCTTTCAGGGACTCCAGATGGTCGTCGCCAACTTCGCGATCAACGCCGGTGGGTGGCGCTCGCTCCGGCACCCGCGCTTCATCGCCGACCGGCGACGGGTCGCGCGCAGAGGCCGCGGGCGAGCCGCGGGGCGTGTCCCTGTCGCCATAAACGAGAGGGCACCCCGTTAGGATCGATCGCCTCTGCCGGGTTGGGGATCTCTATTCGCCAGGCGGCGGTGTTCGGCGCCTGTGGTCAGCCGCGTTCGGTATCAGGGCGAAGCGGAGGAGGGGTTCAGGCGAGGCCATGGCGGTGCGCGTAGGCGGTGGCTACGGCGCGCGACTTGACGCCCAGTTTGAGGAAGATATTGGCGACGTGGCGCATGGCCGTGCGATGGTTGATGAAGAGCGCCTCGCCGATCTCCTTGTTAGAGTGCCCCGCGGCGAGCAGGCGCAACACCTCGATCTCACGCGGTGTAAGGGTACCGAGCGACGGCGTCGAGGGTGAGGCGCTCCGCGACGGAGCGACCACGGAAGCCTGCTCGCACAGGGCCAGCGCTTCCGTGATGACGAGGTCGAGCGGAAGGGTGCGGCCCGCCGACCGGGCCGCCGTCAAAACCGGCTCACCCAGTTGCGCCTTCGCGCTTGCCCACGCCGCCTCGTGTTGTTTACGCTCAAGATTGGTGAAGACGAAGCCGTGGATGTCGCCGAGGCTGTCGACGGCACCGAAGAGCCGTCCGGCGTGCTCTGGCTGCTCGCGGGCCGCGGCGATCGTCGCCAGACCGGCCAGGCAGCGGGCGATCGCTATCCCGGAACCTCGCCCCGACGTCATGGTCAGGGCCTCGCGATAGGCGATCCTTGCTCGTTCGTAGTCGCCCATGGCGCAGCCCACGAGACCAAGGAGGATCAACGAGCCGCCCGCGCCCCACGCATCTCCGGTCCGACGCTGCAGGGCGAGCGTTTCCTCCAGGTATGACCGGGCCCGCCCGGCGTTGCCCTGGGCGTACACCGCGACCGCCAGGTGGGAAAGCGTGACGCCTGTCGCGACCGGGTCGGAGAGGGCACGCAGGAGCGTGAGGGCCTCGCTGAGGATTGTCGCCGCTTCCGCGTAGTCGCCCCGCTCCTCGGCCCCTATCCCGCGGGTCACGAGGAGGCGAGCCAGGCCAGGTGTGTCGCCGGTCTCCTCGTAAAGCAGCCGTGCCTCATCGAGGAGCGCGACCGACCGCCGATCGTCCCCCAGGAGATGGACCAGGAGCCCAAGACCGAAGAGACCACGGGCCCGCGCCCGAGGTGGAGCGGGGCCCGTGGCCAGCGCACGTTCGAGCCAGTCACGCCCCTCGCGGAGGTGGCCCCGGAGATACCAGTAGAACGTCAGCGCTCCGGCGAGTCGCAAGGCGCCCTCCGGCCGGGCTTCGGTGGCCCAGGCGAGCGCCGCCCGCAAGTTGTCGTGCTCCGCGTCAAGGCGCTCCAGCCATGGCCCCTGGTCCGGCCCAGGGAGGGCGGAGGCCGCCCGCTCAACCAGCCCGAGGAAGTAGGCGGCGTGAGCGTGCCTGGCCGACTGATCCTCGCCGCTCGCCGCAAGATGCTCCAGCGCAGATTCACGAACCGTTTCGAGCATGTTGAAGCGGGGCTCGTCCTCGCCGCGATCGATCCGGTGCAGCAGGCTGTTGTCGACGAGCGCCGCTATCGCGTCGAGGGCGATGCCGCCTGCGAAGACGGCGAGGCGACGGAGCAGAGCCCGCTCATCGGGAGCGAGGAGGTCGTAGCTCCAGGCGACGGCGTCCCGCATCGTCCGCTGCCGATCCGGCAGATCCAACGGGCCGCCTGTCAGCAACTCCAGGCGCTGCCGCATCCGCGCCAACAGGGTTCGAGGGGACAGCGTTCTGGTCCGTGCCGCCGCCAGCTCAATCGCGAGCGGCAGACCGTCGACGCGGGCGCAGATCGCGGCGACTGCCGCCACGTTGTCGTCGGTGAGGGTGAAATCGGGGGCAATAGCGCCCGCCCGCTGGACGAAGAGCGCGACGGCTTCATTCCGTGCCAACTCCTCGATCGACGGCGGGCGTGAGCTGCCTGCTGGGCCGAGGCTGGGTAGCGGCAGCGGCGCGACCGGGAACTCGTGCTCGGCGAGGAGGCGCAGGGGAGCCCGGCTCGTTGCCAAAATCTTGAGCTCTGGACAGGTGGACAGCAGTTGAGCCACATCGGGCGCCGCCGCCGCCACTTGCTCGAAATTGTCCAGAATCAGGAGCAGGTGCTGGTCGCGGATGACGTCGAGCAGAGCGGTAAGAAGCGACCGATCGCCGCCTTCGCGCACGTCCAGGGTCGCGGCGATGGTGCCGACCACCAGGGCGCTATCGCGGATCGGGGCGATCGGGACAAAAGCGACCCCGTCCCGGAACTCGGTGGCTACCTGTGTGCCGACCTGGAGGGCGAGGCGTGTCTTGCCTACCCCTCCAGCGCCGACCAGCGTCAGCAGACGAACGTCGTCCTGGCTGAGCAGCGCGCGAATAGCCGCCGTCTCCTGCCCGCGGCCGACGAGCGGAGTCGGGGGGATCGGCGGCTTGCGCGGCGGGTGTCCCCGATTCACCACCCGGAAACGCGATGGCTCGCTCGTCGGCTGGAGGTTCGCGCTCTGGACACCTGCCACGCCGTCCCCTCCCGCCTCCATCCAGGAGGCGGCAACGGTGGGTTGACCGTAAGGTGTCCATATTAGAGCGGGTTGCGGAGCAATTGGGCTTGTGAGAGCCTAGTGGGATGAAGCAATACTCGGTCGACCTCCGTGAGCGGCGGCTGGGAGCCATTGACGCTGGCCTCAGCCAAGCCGA